>NZ_JAUBVJ010000020.1:0-15174 GCF_036702785.1 Microcoleus sp. AR_TQ3_B6
AACTTATATTGCCGAGGCGATCTCAAATTCACTCATCTTTCTAAATGCTGTTTTCTGACTTTTTCAGCAAGCCCTAAGTAGGCCACCTCAAGCAAACAGAATAGCCAGAACCCCGAATTCTTAAAGAAGTCGGGGTTCTAACATATGGAGATGGAGATAGTTTTACTTTTAATTACGTTGATTTACTTAGTTCAGCCTTTTGCCAGATGACAACCCTTAACTGCTGAAACCAAACTGAAACAGAAATGTGGCAGATCATCGGAAAAACCCTGTCTCAAAACTGGTTTTATTTCCCAAAAACTCTATTAAAGACAAGGTGTTAGCATACGGAATTTACCAAGACTTTAGAAAATTCCAATCTTCTGTAGCGTCTGGGTCTAATAATAGTGGTGGCGGTTGATTGGGTTGTTCGAGTAAGGTTTTATAGTCTCCTGAATCGACCCATTTTAGGAGTTCCGAAGCGCGCATCACGACCCAAGATTCTCTGGAATCGTTGAAACTGAGTAACTTAGTAAGTGTACCTTGAGACTCTACACTATTGTTGCTAAATTCGCGCACTTGAACGAGAAAATCAGCGATCGCTTCTGGTGTTACATAGCAACTGGGTAAACCGCCCAGTTTCATTAACGCGGTGATGGCTACATCCACATCCTGACAAGCCAGTAACCCCGCCCGATCTGATGTAAACCTTGCCATCATTAACCAATTCCAGAACGCCAGTTCTACCCCATTAGCCGCCAAACCGCCAAATCCTAATGTCGCTGCATTCACCCAATTTTTTAAAAGCGGCATCACCATCGCTATTTGATGATAGAGCAAATGCTGACTCTTAATGTGGGCGACTTCATGCCCCAATACATAAAGCAGTTCTTGGCTAGAAAGCCATTCGTAGGCTTCTAAATTTACATTTACAATTGGATTTTCAATACCAATCGTAACGGTAATAATATGCCCCACGCCGCGAAACAAATATAAATCTGGACAGGGAGATAAATCGAGAATTTGACAAGTTTCTTCCAACGCCTGAGACAACCCCGGAAAATTGTTGGGAGTCACGCGAAAATCACTGCCCAAACATTGCAAACGGAGTAGGCGATCGATACCGTACTCATTCACTTTCTTGAGCAATAAAGAAACTCCAGGCATCTTTTCTAGAGACGCTAAAGCTTTACGATCGAAAGGATGTTCGTAAGTCTCTGACTTTAATCCTAATAAAACTTTTTTCATTCTAAATAAACCTCCTCTAAGAAATGTGTCTTTTCCTCATCATGCTTAGCCGTTTATCTCTCGATTCAGCAATGCCGAAATTTTAGAGTTTTTTACCAGCGAGGTAGCTTGCTTCTGCGTAGTAGTACACAGGTAAACACATATGATTACTCGTTTGTCCCATCAAATTTGGGAATGAATATCGATTTATTCAAGATCTCTATTGTACCCCGCCCAACCAAAAATGATCGGAGTACTACAGCTTCCTGTAGTTCTGCATGTTTTAGTAGCGTTTATTCAGCTTCAGCAAACATGGCAATCAATCGATTTTCTGGTTCAGTCATTGAGACATAGAATTCTGACTGAATAGCCTGTAAGTAGGCCCACCTCAAACAAACAGAATATCCCGAACCCCGAATTCTTAAAGAAGTGGGGGTTCTAACATATGGAGATGGAGATAATTTTACTTTTAATTACGTTGATTTACTTAGTTCAACCTTTTGCCAGATGACAACCCTTAACTGCTGAAACCAAAGTGGATTTGTTAAACCTTTCTACTACCGTTGGGGGCGACTCATTCCGCAAGCAGTTTGGGTGGACTCCACGCTATCCCAGCTACCGAGAAGGGTTGCAGCAAACCGTGGAAACGTGGGGATCGAGTGCTGGTTGAATTGTTTTGATTCCAGGCAATGTTGGCGCTGAACTTGAATAATACTTGGACTTGGGCTTTTTGTGTGTACTCAAGTTCAAGTATTGTTCAAACAGTCAGGCGATCGCTCTTTAACGACCAATATATTAAAAGCTATCTCCAAAACCAACGTCAATGAATTTGAGATTTGAGATTTGAGATTTGAGATTTGAGAGGCGATCCCGCGGATGAAGCGGTTCAAAATCCGAAATTAGTAAGGTGCGCCGAAACGCACCCTACAAAAATTAATTAGTCCGTACTACCGGTTTGCAGGGACTCTTTAGCAGTCTGCGTCCACTCTGAGTGGAAGAATTCGCCGCGCGGTTTGTCGGTGCGTTCGTAGGTGTGAGCCCCGAAATAATCACGCTGAGCTTGCGTGAGGTTTTGCGGCAATCTTTCGCGCCGGTAGCTGTCGAAATAGTCCAGCGACGCGCTAAAGGCTGGCACTGCAATCCCCAGTTGGCAAGCAGTAGCTAACACATCTCGCCAAGCTGATTGGCGATCGAGAATGCTCTGTTTGAACTCCGGCGCTAACAGCAAATTTGGCAGCTCGGGATCGTCCTTGAAAGCTGTTTTAATCTTGTCCAAAAATCCAGCCCGAATAATACAGCCACCCTTCCAAATTCTGGAAATTTCGCTCAAACTCAAGTCGTAATTGTACGACTTCGAGGCCGCGCTCAACAGCGCCATGCCTTGCGCGTAGGAGCAAATCTTCGAGCAGTAAAGCGCATCCCGGACTTTGTTCACAAACTCTTTAGTATCGCCTTCGTACTTGCCGCTAGGCCCCGTCAGTTCTTGGGAAGCTTTGACGCGCTCTGCCTTATAAGAAGACATGATTCTCGCATTCACAGCAGCAATAATTGTGGGAATGCTCACGCCCAATTCCAAAGCACTCATTACAGTCCAGCGGCCCGTGCCTTTCTGACCCGCTGCGTCCATAATTACCTCAACTAAGGGTTGCTTAGTTTCCGGGTCGTTGTACTTGAAAATATTAGCCGTAATTTCAATCAAAAACGAGTTGAGTTCGTCTGTGGTATTCCATTCGGCAAAAACTTCCTGCAACTGCTGGCCGTTCAATCCACCAACGTTTTTTAGCAAATCGTAGGCTTCAGCAATGAGCTGCATATCCCCGTACTCAATGCCGTTGTGAACCATCTTCACGTAGTGGCCGGCGCCGCCAGGGCCGATGAATGTGACGCAGGGACCGTCATCTACTTGAGCCGCAATTTTGGTGAGAATTGGCTCTAGTATGCCGTAAGCAGTGCGGGTGCCACCGGGCATCAAGCTAGCACCATTCAGCGCGCCTTCTTCGCCGCCGCTGATCCCCATGCCGACAAATCCCAGTCCCATCGATTCTAAATCTTTGGTGCGGCGTTCGGTGTCGTCATAGAGCGAGTTGCCGCCGTCAATAATCATGTCGCCCGGTGACAGCATGGGTTTGAGCTGGTCTATGACTGCATCTACGGGTTTCCCAGCTTGCACCATGACTAAGATTCGGCGCGGGGTTTCTAGGGCATCGACGAATTCTGTCAGAGTCTTGGTGCCTACAATGTTCTTGCCGGGGGCGCGTAGGGCCATGAAGTCGTCGGTTTTGGCTGCTGTGCGGTTGTACACAGCTACGGAGAAGCCTCTGCTTTCGACGTTGAGCGCTAAGTTTTCGCCCATCACTGCTAGACCGATTAAACCAAAATTTTGCTTTGTCATGCTAATAATTCGCTGGTTCCGCTTGAGGATAGATTTGCGAGAGAGGAAAGCGAGGCGGGTTGTACCGCTTTCCTCTGGATGAAATGTCAGAGAGTAGACCTATTAGGTTTAACCTCACATCATGCACCGTTGTCAATAAGCCTTTGATGGGCGGGCTATAAGAGCCCAACCCCTACTCCAGACAAGAAAATTTACTCTTTGTGGAACAGGCTTCTTCCTTATTCTTGAGCATGGTGCCAGATGTCAGTTTAATTGTATGTTTATATGCTAAAAATTGATGTTTGGTGAATCAGTAGGGTTTTTTTAAGATTTAAGTGATATTAAAGAGATCGGCGGGTGATAATAAAGCAGATATTAAGCCGATCGCAGTAACGATAGATACAAACAAGCGGACATTTTGAGGAAAATTTAGGAGACTGTAACTATGGAAGATTTGCAGTATCTCGCGGCCTGGGTGAAGGAGCAACACGCTCGCGAGTATATTTTGACTTGGCTGCTGAGTCAACAGGGGCTGTGGTGGTCTGATGGGGACATTTATCAGGCGGTTGTGCAAAAGTCGGGAAAGCTTTTGAAGGCTTATGTTCAAAAAAAACAAGCGGGAGAGTTATTTGAGGGAATTTCTGAGAAGTTGGTGGGAGATGATAATTGGGATGATTTGGTGCTGAGTTTAGGGCGAATTGTTGCTGTTTATCAAGAGGAATTGCTGAAGCTGCAAGAGCGCGATCGCCGGGGGGATGGGCTAAAAAAAAATTTGATTAGCCAACCGTTGACTGCAGATGCTTTGTCGCTTTTGGAAGTGCAGCAAGCTTTGCCCGATCCTTATGCGGATACGCTGACGGGGAGATAGTTGACGGTTGACTTTTCGGAGGCACAAGAATCTCAGAAACCGGGTTTCTTCCTATATTTATCGTACTCAACCAAAAATTGTCGCAGAAACCCGGTTTCTCGCCACGCAGTGAATCCCAAAAACCGGGTTTCTTCCTATATTTATCGTACTCAACCAAAAATTGTCGCAGAAACCCGGTTTCTCGCCAGCCAACTAAAGACAATGAACCGAGATTCAAGGATTGAGAATAGGTGTAAGATCTAGAAGAAATCCGGGAAGTACATCTTCACCCGAAAGTGTAGGCGGTTGGTCAAAAGAGAAATTAATTACTTCTGCTACATCTTCAGACAACCGATAGATTTCTACTAAAGGTGTTTGGGGGTCAATTAGCCAACCTAAGCGACAGCCGTTAGTTCGATAATACCGCATTTTAGCCCGCAATGTTTCTAGGGAATCACTTTGCGATCGCAGTTCTATTACAAAGTCCGGGCACAGGGGAGGAAACCTGCGCTTATCTTCTGCGGATAATGCTTCCCAGCGTTCTCGGATTACCCAAGCAGCATCAGGGGAACGCTTCGCACCGTTGGGTAATTGAAAGACAGTGGAAGAGTCAAAGACTTTTCCCAATCGAGTCTGACGATTCCACAAATTTAGGTCTGTAGTCAAATCGGAATTTCTGATGCCGCTTTCGCCGCCTGTTGGAGGCATAATAATTAGTTCTCCTTCGGGGGTTTGTTCTAATCGCCACTCTTCATTAGCGATGCACAATTGATAAAATTGTTCGTCGGTTAAAGCGACGGCTGCTGGTAGGTTGAGAGTTATAGTTTCCATCGTTGATATTATAGCCAACTAGGTTGGTTTTATTATAACTCGCACTTTCTGACAATTTTCTCAAAAAGATCGCACGCTCAGAAACCGGGTTTCTTCCGATATTTCTCGTGCGAGGCCGCAAATTGTCGCAGAAACCCGGTTTCTCGCCACGCAGCTAATCTCAGGAACCGGGTTTCTTCCGATATTTCTCGTACTCAACTGAAAATTGTCGCAGAAACTCGGTTTCTCGCCACCTAACGAGAGAAATTAAATCGCAAATCCGGGATAATTTATCACAATCACCCGCGCCAAATTCCCCACGCTAACCCACAAGTCCGCCGGGGGTTGAAAACCCCCGTCTCATAGCAAAAGTCCTCTCAAAGAGGACTGAAAGACACATTTTTGAACAAGCATTGCAATATCTCCCCAGTCGGTTTCAACCGACTTTCGCTATGAGACAGGGGTTTTAACCCCTGGCGGACTGTTTATTTAACTCTAAATATAACTGCTAGCTTGACGGGTAAACATCGAGCAGTAAATTCCGTTTGATGCTATCAATTCGTCGTGAGTTCCTATTTCTGCTATTTTACCGTTTTCCATGACGGCGATGCGATCGGCTATTTTTGCTAATCCCAATCTGTGACTGATGACTATGGTTGTTTTCCCGGCGGCTATTTGGCGGAAGATGCTGTAAATTTCGTGTTCTGTCTTGGGGTCTAGGGCGGCGGTCGGTTCGTCAAAAATGAGCACTTCGGCTGTAGAAAGCCGCATTAAGGCGCGGGCGATCGCAATTCTTTGCCACTGTCCCCCCGATAAGTCTATGCCGTCTTCTAATTGTTTCCCCAACGGTGTCTCTAAACCGGAGGCAAGACTATTTACTTTTGCGCTAATTCCTGCTTCGGAAATAGCTTCGTTAATTGCGGTGTCATCTGACAGTAAAAGCAAGTCGCCGAAACCGACGTTTTCGCGGACTGTGGAGGGGAAACGGGCGTAATCTTGCATGACGACGGCGATGCGCGATCGCACGTATGCTAGAGAGTACGATCGCAAATCTTTGCCGTTCCAGGCGATCGTACCACTGGTCGGGTCGTACAGGCGGCCGAGGAGTTTGCCAAGGGTTGTTTTACCCGCGCCATTTTCACCAACAAGCACTAGCATTTCACCCGGATTAATGGTTAAGTTGATATCTTCAACCGTGCTTTTATTGCTACCGGGATAGCAGAAAGATAAATCCTTAATCTCGATGCCAATTTTATCTTTTTTGGGGCGGGCATCTTGGCTGCCATCTGGTAAACGAGACGCCACATCTCCAAGCGGAGACTGCAATTCTGGTTTGAGTTCCAACAGTTGAAAAATCGGACTAACGCCGAGGGAAATATCGTATAAATTAGTATAATTGCCAATCAATAATTGCAAACTTTGCTCCACCTGGACAATCAAACCCGAATAAAGCGCCACATCCCCCAAAGTATAGCGCCCTCCCAAAGCTCCCATTACCACATAAACAAATGGCAACGCTACTCCTATTCTACTAAACACTGACCAGAAAAGTACAACAATTGCTCCTTTTTTTCGGATGCGCTGCATCTCGCTAAAAAACTGCAAAAACTGACCCTGCCAGCGTTTGAGCCAAAGTTCCTGCAAGCCAAACAAACGCAATTCTTTCGCGTATTCTTCCCCCGTCAATACTCTAGCGGATAAGTTCATCTCGCGGGTGATTTTAGCTTGCTTTTTTTGAACTCTCCAGATGATTCTGCTATATTTTCTTTTGATGTAAATTGAGGGAGATGATGAAATCAACATCAGGACTGGCACCCACCAAGCTATGGTAGCAGCAAGGCTAATAGATGGAATAAATATAAAAATTCCCGTGATGGTCATGCTGAGGGTAAATGCTAGTTGCTGTATTTTGGATACTCCGGTTTTTGCGAGTTCTACAATATTTAATAGGTCGGGGTTTTCAAACAGGGCGATATCGTCGAAATTCGCGACTTTTTCGAGGACTTTTCCTTCGACAAAGCCTTGAACGCGATCGCGCAAAGATGTCGCTGCAAAAGAGCTCATTGTTTCGAGGGAGTCGCCGACTAACTTGAGACTTAAGACACCGCCAATACTCCACAGCAATATTGGGTGGGAAAGCATCAAAGCAAAGGGCTGTGCTGTTTGGGTTTGCGATAGCAACCGAGATACTTCATCAATGATTAATTTATCTAAAAATAGGACGGCAGAGGGGGCACCACCGCGGATAATGTTGAGTAATATTAAATTGCGGAGTTCTATTGGTGCGGCTTTGATTATCAAGCCCAAGCTGCGCCACAGAGCTTGGAATGTGGTAATTTGGATGGGTTGCATAGTTTGTAGGTAGGTGTCGGGTCTACTCATCCCCGGACGGTATATTATAACAGTAGTTATTAACTGTTTGCCCAGCATTGACAGGGCGCAGTATTGGGAAATATAAGTAGGTTAACCTCAAAAATTCTAATACCGATAAATAGCGAAATAATTTAAAAAAATGGTGAATTTATATTAAGCAGGCAAAGCTTTAGCTCGTTCTTGAAAGCTTTTGAAGTCTATTATTTTTGACTTTTTAGCAGCTTCCCAGATATCATTAACGATATCAATTAAGGGAGGGATAACCAGTAAAACGTACTGACCTACAGCCCTATTTCTTTTCCCAGCAACTTTAACTGTGCTGGGTATATTGTCACCAAAATCCGACCAGTCTTGCTTCATCCAAAAAACTTCATCACCAACTACAACTAACTGCTTATCTCTCAAGCTATTGTCGTAACCGCTCTCATCTAAAAAATTGATTATTTTTCTGACTGTTTGTAAAGAAACATCTTTTCTTAAATTTTTAATTGCTCGAATTTCTAGTAGCTGCTCCCAACTAAAAACTACTGTTGGTCTTCCATTATTTCCAAATCTGTAAGGAATAACTAAGCCTACTTTTTCTAAATAAGCCAGTCGGCTAGAAGTGCAGCCTGCCAGATGTATTGTTTCTTGTCGTGTAAAGCCTGACATCTGGTTCATAGTTGTTTGCTTCTCCTATTGCTTCCTGAAATTTTAGTTTTAACCCGCTTAGTCTAGAGTTTGTCGGGTATGGATGGTGTCTAACCTTAAAAAAGTATAACTTAATCCTATCTTGTCTGGCTCATTAAGACATTGTTATACAAATTTGACTTTTTGTAGAACAATGTGGTACTATTCAGGCATATTTATAAAATACAGCGTCTATAAGTAGGGTTCCTAGTACCTTGGCTGCTCAGTGTCATCATTTGCCTCCATAGGCAATGAGAGCGATTTGCTTGTACAAGCGCTGAGCTTCACGGTTCTGCAGTCTGCAGTCCTAACGCCTTTCTTGAGCAGTCCACTATAGTAATTACTAATTGGATGCCTTGCTCGGCAGTGCTGTAACGCTACCCAGCGATAACTTTTGTAGTAGACATAACTTTGGTATGACTGGCTCACCGGGACTTGAGGATGTAGTTGAAACCGCAATGCGAGTGTGGCAAATGAAGCCACACCGCTATGTGCGTATCCCGGTAGCAGACAAGGATCGAGAACCTGTGGCTGTTAATGCTATATGGACAGATTATGGGCTTCGCCCTAGTGCAACTAATTTGGCATTTATGGTTCAAGCTGTTTCGCAGCAGAATATGGAACAGTGGAAGCGGTGGCTACGTGATTGGCCTATCCGTGCAGGGCTGTTAGTCTCGGATGAGATGTATCTGCTTCAGTATTACGAGCCATCTGGCAAGTTAGAGGCACTGGAAATAGAACCTGAATCTCTGGCTGTAGAGCTTACTGCATCAAGAAGTCGCCTGTTTACACCAAAGGCATTGGCAGAGTTTCGTACAGGTCAGCTTTCATGGGCAGATTTGGAAGAATCAATTTCCGAGAATAGCTTCTCCTTTATACTTCGACAACGAGCCGAACTTGATCAAGCATTTCAAGAGGCAATTCAAGGAGCGCTTGAAGAGATTGGCGTTTCAAATCAGCGAAAATATCCACAAGGCATTATCTCCTCTCGCACAGAGATAGCGGGTCATGCAATCCGTGTGGCGATCGCATATTTAGCAGCACGAATCTTAGAAGATAAAGGCTTTTTTGGTTCCTTAATCCCAACCAACGATCCTCGAACCTTGCTTGAGGACACAGTGTCTCGTGCAAATGGTTTTTTTAAGAAAGCGCTTGAGGAATCTATACCCCATCTAGGTAATAGAGTATTGCAGCGCTTAGGTGCTAATCTAGGGAGTCGAGTCAGCTTCGCGTTGGTCGATCATAAGGATGTTGGCCTGCTATACGAACGAGCTATCAAAGAATTGCCCCGTGATATTGGAGGTGAAGCTTGGAGTGATTTACAGCGGCATTACACACCTGTGGCGATCGCAGAACGTATGCTTGAATTGCTTCCTTTGGAAAGGTTAAGACCAGAGGATCGAGTAATTTTTGATCCAGCCGCAGGTTCCGGCAGCCTCCTTTTAGCTGCTACATCCCGGCTTGCAGGGATGTCTGATATTCCTGAAGATATCAACCAGCGAAATTTATATCTTGAACGCCATGTAGCGAGTAACGATTTAGACCAATATGCACATTTGGTAACACAGCTCCGATACACTTTGGCCAGAGAGTCCCTGGGGGAGGCTGTTACTTTTCCCTTCCCTTCCCACTTTTCTCATCAGGATTACGAGAATCTAAATAAGGCGAACATGGGCATCAAGCCGCGTGTTGTTGTTGCCAATCCTCCTTTTGCCGAAGATGGCAATACTCAACGAGCTGCGAAATTTATCGAAAAAGCTTTAAGCTGGTTAGGAGAAGATGATCAATTTGCTTTTATTTTGCCGCAATCTTTTTTAACTAATACAACTCATGGCATCCCAAAGGCACGAAAATTAATTACTGAAACCTGCCAAATTTTTGAAGTCTGGCAATTACCAGCAGGTAATGTGGGCATTGATGCTAAACAAGATGTATGTGTGATTTTAGGAAGTGTAGGTAAATCAAAAATAACATTCCCCGTTGCTACAAGAGCAATTTTTTCTCAGATTCGGATTGCGGAAAGTCGCGAAAATGGTTTTCTTGGTACAACATGGATATCAAAATTAGAGGAGCCTGAAAAAAATTGGACCTCTTTTACATCACCATCCATAGATATTGACGTTCCTACAATACCTTTAGGAAATCTTTTCTTTGTTTTTAATGGAGTAACTCCTAGTAAAAACTACAAACCAGTTAGTCAATGTCCACCGAATACTGAATGTAAGCTAAACTGGCGTATGCGGTGGCGTGATAAAAAGCGGTTATGGGCAGATCCAAGTAGAGTTCCTGAAAACCAGCGTTGGTTAAGGTATGGAAACGAATATCTTGAAAGTTCTCGATTAGAGTATGCCTCACTTTTCGCTCTATCAAAAATTTTTGTTGGTCGTAAAGTGAATCGAGGCACTTTGTATCCTCTTGCCTCTCAATTAGATACTACAGGTCTTTGTCCTGATAATAATATATTTTGTGTTCTTCCTGCTCAAGAAGCAGGAAAACCTAATGAAGCATTTGGAAATAGAGAATTTTTAGAAGAATGGGCTACCTTAAGTTATGAAGAGCAAAGACTATGGTTGTTGGGTCTCCTAGCTTCTAACATAGTAAATGCACTATCTCTAATTGGTCGAAAAACACATGAAATAACAAGTGAGGAGCTATGTAAACTTCTCTTACCTCAGAAAATAGACAGGCGAATAATTGAAATTACCAGTCAAATTATTGCACGAGATCAACAACATTTTGACATTCCTGAACCCGATGCTCTACGCAGACAATTAGATGAAATTGTAGAAGAATCCTATGGAAATCCTCAGTGGATAGAAATTAAACGCACTGGAAAACCTCCCGAATTAGAACTATGGAAATCCGAACGAACAAAGCCTACATTTACAGTGCGTGGTCAAGTTTTAGAAGTATCGGAAGATACCAGTCAAATTTATTTATATTTGAGTGGTTTGATAGATGATAATAGACAAGAATGGCTACCAATTTTGCCTGAAATGCCTGGTTGGGCGCTGGATGGTACAGTTTTTAAAGCTGAACTAAGTCAGGATGTAGAAACATTTGCAGAACTTGCCCAACGTCCTTGGGCTATTAGACAATTTAGCCATACTCCTCGTCCTTATTTAACCGACGATGAGCTAAGAGAAGAATTAGATATAGAGGAGTAAAATAAATTTATGACTTGTGAATTTGTTTTTTTACCAGTTGGCAATGCTGATAGCATAATTATCTATCCTAATGGCGGTTCGGCCATTGTAATTGATCTCCATAAAATACCTACTCTTCTTAAATGGTTTCAAAATAAAAAAGAAACGAATATCAGCAGAATTTATATCACCCACGAACACCGCGATCATTTTCCATCGCTGGAAGAGTTAGTTACTTTTTTAGACAATTGGTTAAAAAGTGGAAAAGTAGGAAGTATTTGTCTACCTTATCAGGTATATCAACAAGCTAAGAAAAAAGTTGATTCCAACAGAGCCGCGAATAAACGTCTTGAAGATGCCTTATATCAACTACGACGCTGGGAAAAAAAGAGCATTATAAATTTTATAGATGCTACTCGCGGCTCAAATCCATACTCTAAAGATTCTTTAGAAATTCATGTTTTACATCCAGGGCTTTTATATGCTCAAGATCATCTCGCCAGCATTAAAGGTAAAGATAACGAAATATCTGTAGTGCTGCGCGTTACTTATGGAAATTTTGCAGCACTGCTACTGGCAGATATTGAAGGGGCAGGACTGAAAGAATTTGTAGATATTTGCCAACCTCCTGAAGTTAACGCTAACCTTGTGAAAATTCCCCATCACGGAGCATGGCCTAAGAATGGGGACGATCTCAAGCAATTACTCGAAACTATTGATGCAGAAATAGCAGTTTTATCCGTAGGTAGCACCAATAATTATGGTCATGTAGTCCCCGAGCTATTCGATCTGCTATTAAGTCTAAAAAACGATACTTCTAAGCGATTGGAAAATTTTGCCTGTACTGAAGTTACTCGAACGTGCGTTCGCTCTGCAAGCGAACGGTCTTCGATGGGAAAATCAGGGTTAGCTAAGCAACAATTATGTGCAGGAGAAATTACTATTTTTGCCGAAACTTCTGGTCTATGGCAGCCTAAAACACAGACAGTTCACGAAGATATAATCTCATCGCTTACGCATCCAGCCTGCAAGGGCAAGGCTGACTTGGGCATAATTCCTACTTAAGGAAAAAGTTTCTCTTAAAGCCATCGCCCTGAACGAATGCCACCATAGCATAAACCGCTTTATGCCAAAGTTATCCAAATGTCAAACGCCGCACCGTACCGTCATCTGTAAATCGCTGTTCGCCAACGCCAACAACTTCCACAATAACTTCGCGTTCTGATATCAAAAATTGACCCTCGCGCGCGGCAATTTCAACGATGATTTTTTCCCCTTCCAAATACACCTTGTAATTAGTCGTAGCCCAGACACCTTTTTGGTGTTCAAAACTGTGTCCGTCGTCCTCATAAAGCGTCCATTCACCGCTTCCGGGCCAAATTCGCATTTTCAATGACTCAAGCGGTTCTTCGCTGACAAATTGCCTCACAGGCGCGATCGCAATTATGCCCCCTCCCCGCACGTAAAGCGGCATTCTCTCCAAAGGTGCACAAGCCAAAATGTGCCTCGGGCCCTGATAGCATTCGCCCGTCCACCAATCGTACCAAGTCCCCTCGGGCAAATACACGGCGCGGTGTTCAACTCCCGGGCGGTAAACAGGTGCCGCCATCAGCGACGGGCCCAGCAATACTTGATCGTAAAGGTGATAAGTTGCCCGATCGCGCGGAAAGTGATACAGTAGCGGTCGCAAAATCGGCGTTCCCGTCCTCGCTGCTTCCCAAAACAACGTGTAAATATAAGGCAAAAGTTGATAGCGCAAATTGATGTATTCGCGGCAAATCTTCTCAGTGCGATCGCCAAAAACCCAGGGTTCGTGCTGCGCCGTACTCATCGCCGAATGACCGCGCATCAAGGGATACAGCATCCCCACCTGCATCCACCGCGCGAACAGTTCAGCCGTTGCATTCCCCGCAAAGCCGCCGATGTCGCAACCGACAAAGGCCACGCCGGAAAGCCCCATATTGCAAAGCATTGGTAGCGACATTTCTAAGTGTTCCCACTGCGATTGATTGTCGCCCATCCACACCGACGAGTAACGCTGAACGCCCGCAAAACCCGATCGCGTCAGCACAAAAGATCGATCGCCCGAGCGCAACTTCTGCAACCCTTCCGAACAAGCTTTCGCCATCATTAACCCGTACAAATTGTGCGTTTCCGCGTGGGTGGCGCGATCGGATTCCGGGCCTTGCGGTGCATCCAGGGGAAAGCTGATGTGTTCGCCGCCGTCGCCAAAAGGCCGTTCGGCGATCGCAGGTTCGTTCATGTCGTTCCAAATCCCCGCAATCCCAACATCTGTCAGGGTTTTGTGCAATTCGCCCCACCATTCGCGCACGGACGGCCTCATGAAGTCGGGAAATACCGCTTTGTCCGGCCAAACGTAACCGTGGAATAGCTTTCCCTCTGCGGTGCGGACGAAATAGTCATTTTCCACACCGCGATCGAATATTTCATAATCTGCTTCCGGTTCGTACTTGACACCGGGATCGACAATCGTGACAACCTTAAAACCGGCTGCTTTCAAGTCTGCGATCAGTTTCGCGGGATCGGGGAAACGCTTCGGGCTCCAGGTAAAAACGCGGTAGCCGCGCATATAGTCGATGTCGAGGTGGATGACATCGCAGGGAATCGCCCGATCGCGAAATTCCTTGGCCAACTCGCGCACAACGTCCTCGGATTCGTAACTCCAGCGGCATTGGTGGTATCCCAGCGCCCATTTTGGCGGAAGCGGCATCCGGCCGGTTAACTGGGTGTAGGTGGCGATAATTTGGGCGGGTTCCGGGCCGTAAATGATGTAGTAGTCGAGTTCCGGGCCTCTGGTTTCCATCCGCAAAACCCCCGGTTGTTCCGCGCCGATGTCGAATTGACTCCAAAATGTCGTGTTGAAAAAAATGCCGTAAGCGCGATCGGGATTCAGGGCGATGTAAAATGCGATCGCCTGGTACATTTCATCGGTGAGGGAATTGTAGTCGAGGGAGTCGGTTGTCCAGTTTGTCTTGACTTCGGAGAGTTTGTCGAGAAAGCCGGTGCGTTCGCCGAAACCGTAGAAGTGCTCGTCTGCTTCGATGCGCTTCCAGCCCGCGGTTGCACCTGCGCGCCATCCCATACTGCGATCGCAGTCGCTAGCAAAGGGTTTTCCCGATTTGTCAAAGCATTCGATTGCAGCGGGCGATCGCTTTACGGAAATTAATATTTGTGATGTTTCAATTTCTATTTTTTCCTCGGTTTCTCGCACTTCAAATGGTATAATTTCCCACTCTTCGTCAGCGATGGTTATTGAGTGCGATCGGCTGTTAAATTCACCTGTCGGCGACATTCGCACTCGGATTAATTTCGGTGCGAGGATGCTGATGTTTAGGGAAGTTTCGCCGCAATTAAAGTGAATTGTGCGCTCGGTTTTATCGATCGATTGTACTGAGCCGATAATTGACCAAGGCTGTTCAGTGGTTTGAAGTTTTCCGAAGTATTGCGGCATATGCGATTTTAGGTTCCCGTTCCTAACTATAATGCCAGTAGAGGGCGAAATCTCGCTCTCTCTTAGGTTAGAAGCGATAAAGCGCGATCGGCTCCGGGTTCAGTTTCTCAGTTTGCTAAAATTATTTCAAAAACTTCTGCGATCGCGTCTAGAGTGTGAATCTAACAACTACGTTGCACCGAACCGCATAAAGGTTATCCGTCAATCGATTTGAGATTTTAGATTTGAGATTTTAGATTGACTTGCGCGAGATAAATGCTCTTTCTTGAGGATTTTCGCA
>NZ_JAUBVJ010000020.1:15274-73629 GCF_036702785.1 Microcoleus sp. AR_TQ3_B6
GCGATAAGTTACAAATTATCACCGCAAATCATGGCGGTCAACTAACTTGTTTTTAAATCCTAGGAATGGGAAGATAAATCGATTTGAGATTTTAGATTTGAGATTTTAGATTGACTTGCGCGAGATAAATGCTCTTTCTTGAGGATTTTCGCAAATCGATTTGGGATTGATTCCACGGATTAATCACGTGGCGGGTACCACCTTTGAAATTCTTGGTCAGACTGGAAGTGCCGGCGATAAGTTACAAATTATCACCGCAAATCATGGCGGTCAACTAACTTGTTTTTAAATCCTAGGAATGGGAAGATAATTTGCAATTTAAGTTCCTGTCTAGCAGCAAATCTCTTATCCTTATTTTGACATATCTGGCGGTAAAGTATCGAAATTTTTTGTGCCGTTTGCTGCTATGTAAAGAACTCGATTCACCATATCGCGCCCAGCTTCAAGTTCAGTATATATTGCAGCGACAGCTTCTTTGACATCGCAATCTGTTCGCTGCGCAGCAAGTCGCCTTCGGAAATAAAAATAATGCCAGCATGAACTTCGCACGCGCGTGCGAACCTCTCGAAATCGCCAACATTCGCTGTCACCAGTATGCGATCGTCATTAAAGGCGTATTCTAAAATACTGGGATCGTCCGCACCGAGCAAACCGCGATCGCGAACTGCAACTGCATCAATCAAAAGCTCTTCGCACAGATGGCGCGCTACAGCAGGCGAAAGATCCTCGTCAATCAGGATCTTAATGTTGTTTACAGCATCAAACATAGAACTTACCAAAGGGAACAGTCTGTATACTATCTGTGAGGCCCATGCGATAAGTGGGCAACTTACAGATAGTCTCTGTGGGTAAGTCCTGAAACACTTGGATATGCTCTCACATAAATCTGGGCAAACTCCAAATCTTCCTGAGATAAGTATGGGTAATCCTCGCGAATTACCTCCGATGATTCACCGCGTTCGAGCATCGATCCAATCCGGCGAACAGTGAGGCGACTATTTGGAAAAACGGTTTCTCCTCCCATGATATTTGAATCTGTAACTAAACGCTTTTGCCAATCTTTGAAGCGTGTAATTATGTCCGACAATTCAAGGGCGATCGCATCTAGATGTAAGGTGAAAAACTTGCCTATTTCAAGACTAGACATCCGTCGATCCAAAGCCTCTAGCAACCGCTGGTACAGCAGAGATCGATAGTCAACTGAGAATGTAAAGTTTACCTCCTTGAGGGCTCGGAGGTAAATTAATGCCGCAAAGGGAAGCCTTGGTGAATTAGGTACAGACGGAATGACTCGGTATTCCAGTTCGCTGTAGACCTGTTTCTCCGGCAACTGTACGAATGCAGCAGCTTCGCTAGGAGTAAAAATAGTTTCCATAAGCAAGATCCAACAGTTTCCTATCTGAGGAATATTTTAACATCACGTCCCAATTGCTCGAACAGTCTAGCCACCGTCGATACATATCTTTTGTGGGCACCTCGTGTACTCCGGCTTAAGCACATCATACCAAATTCGATCGCTCCAGCAGTTTATAGCCAGTATTTCCCGCCGTTGGAGTATCGCTACGATCCGATGGATGGTTGCTTTTTCATCGATCGCCTACTATCTTTATTTTGGGTACACTAAAACTTCATAGAAAAGCTGCCTTTGTCTGTGGGATTTGTTTTCCTGATCACAGTTCGGGGCGTCTCAGGAACAGCGGTTAATTTGCTGATTGTTGCCTACATCACAAATTAGCCCAAGTACAGTCTCGGTATTTTTAAACATGAGGGTAGCCATGAAACGTAAAAAACAAGACCAACTCAGCCGCCGCCATTTTCTACTCGGTTCGGCAATTGCAGGTAGCGGTATTGTTGTTGCAAACCTGCGATCGAAATCTGGGTTAGCACAATCTTCTGCACCGGCAATTATCACCTCGGATCGGATGCGCCCCAGCATTCCATACGGTGTTGCTAGCGGTGATATTACCGGCAACAGTGCGGTGATTTGGAGTCGGTGCGATCGCTCCTCCCGCATGATAGTCGAATATGACACCGCCGACACTTTCGGCAACGTGCAGCGCATCATCGGACCTGCAGCGTTGGAAACTAGCGATTACACGGCGCGTATTAACCTGATTGACCTACCAGCCGACCGGCAAATATTCTACCGAGTCAGCTTCCAGAATTTAGCCGATCCAAACATCTACAGCGTCCCCGTTACGGGGAGTTTCCGCACACCTCCAAACAGCAAGCGCGACATCTTTTTTGCCTGGTCGGGAGACACCGCCGGACAGGGTTGGGGTATCAATTCTGAATGGGGCGGCATGAAAATTTATGAAACTATCAGGCAGCTTAAACCAGACTTCTTCATTCATTCTGGCGATTACATCTATGCAGATAGTCCGATTAAATCTGAGGTAAAACTTGACGACGGTAGCATCTGGAAAAACATCACAACAGAAGAAAAGTCAAAAGTAGCTGAAACCTTAACAGAGTTTCGCGGAAATTACATCTACAACCTGCTAGACAATAACATCCGGCGCTTCAACGCCGAAGTGCCTCAGCTAGTTCAGTGGGATGACCACGAAACTACAAACAACTGGTATCCCGGCGAGATGCTAATGAACGATGACCGCTACAAAGTCAAAAGCAGTTCTTTACTGGCAGCGCGAGGCAAGCAAGCATTTATGGAGTATACGCCGATCCGCTTCGATGCCAACGACCCAGAACGGATTTACCGTTCGTTCAATTACGGTTCTTCCCTGGAAATTTTTATGCTGGATATGCGCAGCTACCGAGGAATAAACACTGCCAACCGTCAGACAGCAGCAAGTGAAGAAACGGCGTTTTTGGGTAATGCTCAAGTTAGCTGGTTAAAGAAAAAATTGCAGAATTCAAAGGCAAGGTGGAAAGTAATTGCTAGCGATATGCCAGTCGGATTGGTGATTGAAGATGGCAAAAACAGCGGCAACTTTGAGAACCTCGCCAATGGAGATGGTCCTGCATTAGGACGCGAACTCGAACTTGCCCAATTGTTGCGCTTTATCCAGCAAAACAATATCCAAAATGTCGTTTGGCTGACCGCTGACGTGCATTATGCTGCTGCGCACTACTACGATCCCGGCAAAGCTCAATTCACTGATTTTAAACCGTTTTGGGAGTTTGTTGCCGGGCCGCTTCACGCTGGAACTTACGGGCCAAACAAGCTTGACAATACTTTTGGTCCCCTAGTTAAGTTCCAAAGTTTGTCGCTGCCAGAAGTAGAAAATCTACCTCCTACAAAAGGTTTTCAGTTCTTTGGTACGGTTAAAATTAATGGCGACAGTCAGGTGATGACTGTGGCGCTGCACAACCTTGAAGGCAAAATTCTCTACAGCGTGGACTTGCCGCCGGAGGTTTAAAACAGCTTCAAGGGCGCTGGACAAGTCGATCGGCACAATTACGCATCAATACCTTCACCACCTTAGTTTTTTACGGGGATTAAAAATCTTTATGCAGTATTTTCCGAAAAAAAAACTCGGTTATGAAGGTACCCATGCGTCCGGGACTGTAGATATTACTTGTACAAAACAGCCTCTTTTAAAGTCGCGATCTTAGCTAGCGCTGCATCGAGATCCTCTTGGGAGGCGCCGTGGGCAATTATGGCATCCGTCAAATGCTTCACAATCGCATCAAAGTGTTCTGGCTGTAGATTCAAACCTGCGTGGGCCTTCTCCATTGAACGGCCTGAGTATTGCTTGGGGCCGCCGAGGGCATAAGAGATAAAAGCAGTTTGATGCCGCCGCTGCTTTTCCATATCTGTATGCTCGAAGAAGTGGCTCACTACCTCGTCCGCCAAAACATCGCGGTAAAAATCATCCACCATCTCTTTAATGGCTGACTCTCCGCCCATTTTCTCGTACAATGTTGTTGCCATATCGTTTCAGCAAATTGTTTTTTTTTACTTACTCTTTAATTATAGCTACCACGTTTGCTTTTCTCCACCCTGTGAAATATTAATTTAATCTGAATAATTACTTAGGAAATGATGCGACTGCTGGTATTTTTGGGTTCGCCCTCTATCTGTAAACTTTATTAACGTTCTGTCGCCCGTTAGATATTGCCGATCGCCCTCCCAGCATTTTGACGTAATGCACGGATTGCTTTTTTTAGCAAGATGTTTCTTATACAGCGCCAACACCCATCGGTTTTCCAGCTAGGAAACTCAAGAAATCGGTGAGAAAACAGAGGCCGGATGCGATCGCCCAAATTAGGCCCGCCCCTGCAATTGTACAAGTTAAAATAAATGGGCGATCGGCTGCTGAGCTGCATCATGTATAATGGAATTGCAAATATAATTGAATCACCACAAATATCGCCTGTATAGTAATATTTGGCAGTTGCTAGTCGGTTGCGACACTTGCGGGCGATCGCCCGCAGTTAAGAAAAACCTTGGACTTAAGTACGCGGACTTAAATCAAGATTATTATCTCCTCCGCCAGGAACGAAGCAATCCCAAGTCTGAGCGATTGCTGCATTTCTATCTGCTGTTTCCTTAAACTTTGATGATTTTTGAGTGCCTTGAAATACTACAGCCAACATCCTAACGCTTTCTCGATCGACTACCTCAACGACTTGCGAGGAGCAATTCTAGCCTCCCCTTATCTAGCAATCAACAACCTCAATCGCGATTTCATTGGCACAAAAGGGTTTTCCGTGGTGTTTCAGCGTTCGGAAATCGCCGAAGTAGAACGGCGGTTCCCTTTGTTCAAACCCTATCTAGACCAAGCATTACAGCCTGAATGCAATGCTTTTTACCTCAACCCTTTGTTGCTGGGTGAAGGTTCCCGCGTCGATCCGCATATCGATCGATCTTTGCGATCGTACTGCAAAACAGTTGAACCTCCCGCAGCCGTCAGCGTTTTGTACGTGCAAGTACCGCCGAACTTGCAAGGGGGAGAGTTGATACTGCGGCGCAACAAACAGCAAGTCGGGCAGATTAAGCCGCAAGCCAACTCGCTGATCTATTTTCAAGGAGATTTGACTCACTCTGTCAACGCCGTTAAAAGTAGCGGAACTCGTTTGAGTTTGGTTTGCGAACAGTACAGTTTGAGCGAAACCGAACTGCAAGATATTCCAGGATTCACAGTGGAATCTAGGGCCGTGAAAGCAAAAACTAAGTAAGGTTTATTCGATCCTGGGTTGCGTCGCTTTAACTTGGGTTTACCGTAAACTTAAGGCTCAATCTAAATCTGGACTTTTGAGCATTTCCATCAACTTCCGCTTCCGGCTGTGTACTTGCATCAGTTGAGAACGATAACCAGACCACTGAAGATTTTGCCCCGTGTGTAAATAGGCAGCGCGGGCTTTTTCCAACCACTTAATCGCCAGATTGTACTCGTTTGATTTTCCCTGATCCATAATCGATGCAGCGCGCTGACAAGCATTGGCGATTACCCAATCGGGGCTGTGGCTGATAGCAGCCCCCATTACTCGGTGAATCAGTGCTGAGTGGTAATAACTCAAGCCATCAGCAAGGGCGATCGCATCTTCAATCATTCCCTCCTCCAGAAAAATATAAACCTTCGCGTCAGTAAAATTCCAACTTTCATTAGTTTTCAGAGTTGCTAACAAATCGGCTTTCAAAGTTGACCAACTATCTCTTGCTAACTCCTTCACTAAACTATAATCCCTAAAGGACGGTTTGATTTTAAATATCTGGATTCTAGCATTTAACGCAACTTCGTCGTCCCCCAACTCAACAGCCAACTCACTCATCGAGATTGCCAGTTCGTAATGGCAATGACCTGACAAATTTAACCCAGCTTGACAAATTTTCAGAGCTTGTTCTAAGGCTCCCTGTTGCTTTAAAGTTTGAACGAGAGCCAAAGCATCTTCCGCTGATTGCATCTGGGTAGCCGCAGCTTCCACTGCTTCTTCTACTCTCCCCAAACGAGTTAACATCGTCAAGTATTGTTGAGTACAACCTTCTGCTTGGGCTAAGTATAAGTATTCTCGATCGCGTTCCTGGCGATCGAGGATTTGCAAGCGAATCAATGTTAAGTCGCGAGCACATTTTGGTGCGTCACCAGCCCAAACTCCTTGCCCAGTAATATTTCCTTCCAGTACCTCTTGGAGTAGGGGGTTGTCCCAACCTTGGCGTAAAGCTTCCAAGCTCATGCTGAAATCACAATCCCATTCATCTTGCCAAGCTTCTAACATCATCTGGAGATCGATCTCTTCTTCCGCAGTTAGTTTAGCCGTCAAAATGGCTTCTGTCCAAGCTTCATCCAAAGCGTTAGCTATGTCATCACTTTCAGCGCCATATTCTGCTACATCATCCCAATCTTCAACGCAGGCTGTGGTGATGGCTTCTAAAATTACTAAAGCGTTGTTGCCATCCCCCTGTTCGCTGAATTCCTGGGCTCGCTGAATAACATCTAAAAGTTCTTCTGTAATCGGGTCTTCCTCCCATCCATCCTCCAAATACCTCACAGCCTCTCGCAAAATTCGTCGTACTTGGTGCCGAAAGGGAGCAGGATCGATGGAGGTGTGGCGGGGTGCTTTGGCTGGTTGGTTTGAAGGTGCAGGAATAGCACTTAAGTTAATGTATCCTTCGATCGCATCAATGAGTGAGGGTTCTTTTTTTACTAAATGCTGTATTAATTGCTGGGTTTGTACATCGTTGAGGCGATCGAGCAATTGTTCCAGTGTCGGGCCCTCCTCAATTATTTCTGGTTGCCGCATACACAATAACAGCGTCGCAACAATGTGTTTACACCACCCACCGTTATCGTAAGGACAAGTGCAGAATAATGTAGAGGCTAATCCGGCATCATCAAAGGGCAGCGTAACACGGTAGGGTTCTACTTCGGAACCCTCCACTACTGCTTGCACCATATTGCCGCGCCGCACTGCGCTAATAACATTGCCCGCTAAATAGTAAGCTTCACCCCGCTGGAGGGATTGGGCAGAGGTGTGAAGCTCGATCGTCGCTTTAGTGAGTTTGGGAATGGGCATGAGAATATGCCTCAGCAGTTAAAGGATTAGACTCGATTTTACCTGATAAATACACTTAGTCTACAATTTAATTGCGTCCCGATTTGAGGTTTCCATAAATTTCAAAAATCTGTAAAGCAAGCACTGAGAACGTTTGCAGCTTAACGAGGCAACCGCTCGTGTGATGGTAGCTTTAAATTTTGTGACATGGTAAAGTTTATTGGCACCTACCTAGTTAGCGATCGCTATACTATCAAATACCTAGAAAAAAACTAAGGAGTTTGGGAAAAATTAGTAGTGCTGGCATCGTTTTTAATTGGGTAAGGCTAGAGAAATGTTACGCTGATTTTTACAAAAAATTCCATAACGTACATGACGAAACAAAAACAAACAAGCGGACATCGATTCAGGCAGCTAGTTTGCCGTGTTTTGCTAGTGCTGGCCATTGGGAACGTGCCTCAATGCGCTTGGGCAGATGCTAGCTAATAAGTAAAATCAAGTATAATTTTAGAGTTACTGAATTGTTACAGCAGATTGCACGTTGATGAAGTACACCCGTCAAGCGATCGATCGCTGTAGGGAAACGGCACTGCCGTGTCCTCTATCTTTGCTCTGTACCTCACTTACCTAAAAAATGCTGTATATGGTTAGAGTAATTTATAACATTCCTAATGGCTCAGAGGAACTTAAGTGGCAAAAATAGAAGGATTTAGGGTAATAAATTACCGCTCGCTGCGTGATATTACTATGGGCAAGCTGTGGAATATGCAAAATGCCGAGCCACTAATGCCAATGACAGCCGTTATCGGTAAAAATGGTGTTGGGAAAAGCACGCTTTTCGACACTTTTGGCTTTCTTGCAGACTGCTTAAAAGGGGGAGTCGAAGAAGCCTGTGATTCCCGCGGACGGGGAGGTTTCGAGAGAATTAGATCGCAAGGACAAAATGGAAGTGTTGAGTTTGAGATTTACTATAAACAGGATGGTAACGCTCGACCAATCACCTATGAGTTGGCAATAGACCTTGACTCTTCTGAAAGACCATATGTAAAAAAAGAAAGACTTAGACAACGGAGAAAAAACGAAAAAAAAGGACAATTTTATTCTTTTTTGATTCTAAATGAAGGTAAGGGTTTAGCATGGAAAGGTGAAGCAGAAGGCTTTGATGAAGATGGAGGGAAATTTGATGTAACTAATTTAATAAAAAAAAATCAAACAGGTGGGATATTAGAAGAAAGTAATGAAACGGAAATAGTTGAACTTGACGACAATCGAAAATTGGGAATTGCTACTTTGGGAGCGCTCAAACAACACCCAAGAATTTCCGCATTTCGTAGATTTATCGAAGGATGGTATCTCAGCTATTTCACACCAGACGCTGCCCGTAGCTTACCTCTGGCTGGGCCACAAAAACATTTGAATATTCATGGAGATAATCTAGGAAATGTGGTTCAATTTATGGAGAGAGAGCATCCTAAGAAATTCCAATCTATTCTGCAAAAAATATCTAGTAAGATTCCAGGGGTGGAAAAGATTAGCACCACAAAAAGTCCAGACGGTAGACTTTTGCTGCAGTTCAACGATCGAGGTTTTCAAGAACCGTTTTATGCTCAACAAATGTCTGACGGCACACTGAAGGTATTTGCCTATCTCCTTCTTTTAGAAGACCCCTCACCACCGCCATTTTTGTGCATTGAAGAACCAGAAAACGGACTTTACCACAAGCTTTTAGAAACTCTAGCCCGAGAATTTCGAGAACACGCTACAGCTCGAAGAAGTAGATCGCAAGTATTTGTTACAACACATCAACCCTATTTTGTAGATGCTCTTACCCCTGAAGAGGTTTGGGTACTTGAAAAGGGCGAGGATGGTTTTTCTAAAATCAGACGAGCTAGCGAAGATTCTCTCATTAATAACCTTGTTTCTGAAGGATTGCCCCTTGGCGGACTTTGGTACAGCGATTATCTAGATAAAAGGTGAATAAATGCACTTTGAGATACTTGTCGAGGATATTTCTGGAAAAACTGCTCTTGAAATTCTTATCCCAAAGATTATTAGCACCGAACACACATTTAAGATCACTTCTTACAAAGGAAGTGGACATATTCCTAAAGGTTTAAAATCTGCTTCTGAAGCCAAATAACGAATTCTGTTCGACCAGCTTCCGCGACTTGTTCAAGGCTACGGCAAAACATTCTCTCAATATCCTCCTGCTTGCCCTGCTGTCCTCATTGTAATTTGCGATCTTGATGACGAAACCCTCTGTACTTTTCGCAGAAAACTACTAGATGTTGTAGATAAGTGCAATCCTAAGCCAAAGACACAATTTTGTATAGCAATTGAAGAAGGAGAAGCATGGTATCTAGGCGATTTAGCAGCAGTTAGGGCAGCTTATCCGAACGCAAAAGAAGCAGTCCTAAATTCTTACACCAATGATAGTATCTGTGGGACGTGGCAGACGTTAGCTGATGCGGTGTTTTCCGGTGGTCAACAAAAATTATCTAAACAAGGTAAGCAAGCAAGTGGTGTAGAGAAGTCAAAGTGGGCTAAGAAGATTCCTCCCCACATGAACGTAGATAATAATTTGTCACCAAGCTTCTGTTATTTTCGAGATAAACTTCGAGGCTTAACGAGTCAGTAAAGAAACCGGGTTTTTTGGGAAATCGCCTAGTGCAACGAAGTAGACTCGTAAAAAAACCCGGTTTCTCGACACGCGTGCCTAAGTCCTGTCTAACTACCAAAATCGGAATAATAGCCAAAGTTTTGATCTGTAATAACTCATACAGCTAGTTTAGGCAGATAACCTCAGCTTAAGATTCCCACAAACAGCGAACAACCCCAAAGATGAAAATACAACGATGCAAAGCATTTTCGATCGCCGCAGGATGTCGGAGTCAATGAAGCTGCTGGTTTGGTAAAATGCCAGAGGCGATCGACTTACCAATAAAAACCACCAGATTAATTTAAACTGATTAAAAATTAGGCTGCAAAAATCCGATGATCCGCAAGAAGAACCGCAAAAAGTTACCCTTATTGGCAGCATTCTTAGTCTCGCCCTTTATTTCTGGGTTCCTGAGTGCGATCGGGCTATTTCTCAGTCTCTGGGTCATCGTACCAGCACCCACGCTGTTCCTGTACCCTTTGGCGGTGGGAGCACCAGAAATCAGTCCTTGGTTAGTCGGTATCAACGCGATCGCCCTTCTGCTGAACCTGCTCAAACCGCATCAAGGCAAAGTCTACATTATTTTACTGATTTGTAACCTGTTCGCCCTCATCCTGGGCCTGGTTCCCCTGATTCAGTTCCCATCAGCCAATGCAGCCACAGCTACCCAAATGCAAGCTGTTCTAGGGGAAAACTATTTAGCAGCCGTTCCTGTCGCCCATCGCGCCCAGCTACGCCCTCAACCGTTTATCCTCGCAGATGCGTTCCGAGGAATTCCCCTCAGAAAGGTTAGGATCGATCGGGCTATTGGATTTGCCAACCCTGACGGAGTTTCACTGCAACTAAACCTTTACCGGCCAGTGGAAATTGGCAAATATCCAGCGATTATCACACTCTACGGGGGAGCTTGGCAAAGAGGCAATGCCGATTACAATGAGGAATTCAGCCGCTACATGGCCGCTCAAGGCTATTGTGTAGTTGCAATTGATTACCGCCACGCTCCCAAGTATCGATTTCCTGCTCAGATTGAGGACGTACAAGCCGCTCTTTCCTATATCAAAACTCATGCTGGTGATTGGGAAATCGATCTCGATCGAATTGCTTTGATGGGAAGGTCTGCAGGTGCCCATTTAGCAATGCTAACTGCTTATGATTCTAGTGTGCTTCCAGTTCGAGCAGTGGTCAACTATTACGGGCCAAATGACCTGATTCGGGGATACAATGATCCACCTTTTCCTGATGCCCTAAATGTTCGAGCCGTCTTGCGTTCCTTTCTGGGAGGAACCCCAGACGAACTCAACGAGCTTTACCGTCGGGCTTCTCCCATAAATTATATTAAACCGAATCTTCCCCCTTCTCTACTGGTCTATCCAGGTCGCGACCATATCGTTCAGGTTAAGTTTGGTCGATCGCTCTACCAACGATTGCGAGCCACGGGCGATTCCCTACGGGATAGCTTCGCTTCACGGGCTATTTTGCTCGAAATTCCTTGGGCTGAACACGCCTTTGATGCAGTTTTTAATGGCCCGAGCAATCAATTAGCTTTGTACTACACAGAACGCTTTTTGGCTCATGCTCTGAAGTCTTCGGATTACCAACCAGTTAACTAAAAACTATCAACTTACTTCTTTATGCTCAATAAACTGCGGCTATAACAGTTTAATAAGTTCCCAAATCTCGTAAAGATTTCTACGGCAAATTGTCGCACCAAATTTTAGAAGAGTTGGCAGACTTTATTTATTATATAGCGGTTCGATCGCGTGGTGAGGTATGCCCCATGCCCCATGCCCGATGCCCGATGCCCGATGCCCGATGCCCGATGCCCGATGCCCTCTGCCCCTATCTAAAATCTAAAATCCAAAATCTAAAATCTAAAATCGATATGCCCCATGCCCCATGCCCCATGCCCCATGCCCCATGCGAGTGCGATCGACCCTGCAGAAAAAAAACTAAAATTCTGTAGCCTGCGATACATTTATTTTGTCGATCGTTGTTTAAACTCTCCAAGTGTAGATTGTGTACTCTCCATAATTCTGCAAAACCCCTAAACGAGTGCGTTGTTTGCTGGACTGCGATTTATCGATCGTCGAACCGTTAAAAACCATAAGTAGTTTTGACCAAGAATTTCAAAGGTGGTACCCGCCACGTGATTTATCCGTGGAATCAATCCCAAATCTCAAATCGAAAATCCTCAAGAAAGAGCATTTATCCGTGGGGTCAATCTAAAATCTAAAATCTCAAATCTCAAATCGATTGACCTGAATTCATCGGAATTGATTCGCACAAAATTTTTGAGCAGGGCTGAAGATTAGCTACTAAATCTGTGCATCGCAGGCATCTATCATTTTGACTCAAATTAGTACAGGCTCTTGTCATCTATTTTATTGCTGCTAATAACCGAAATCCAACCGCATCTCACACTGGATTGTCACGCCCGGTGGACGGCGAAATGATTGAGCCTCGCTCCACCAATCTTGTAGAGCCTGCCAAAAAAGGCATTCTCGCAAAAGTTAGCTTTGACAAAAAATATTGGGTAAATCCCAAATATTCGTCAATCGTTAAACTTTTGTTAACATCTATTTTTTCTCAACTACTCGTCCCGCAATCCCAATAAAAAAAACCATGAGTGGAAACCAATCGCGCGTTCAAGCAATTTCTCAAATCGTCAACCGCAAACAGATGCCTGCCCGGCCTCCCAAGCGACTAGAAGATATGTGGGCAACAGACGTTTTTAGTCTGAGCAAGATGCAAGAAAGTCTGCCCAAAAGTATTTTCAAATCAGTAAAAAACACCATTCAAACAGGCCAAAAACTCGACGATTCCGTAGCTGATGTAGTTGCAGCAGCAATGAAAGATTGGGCTATTTCCAAAGGAGCCCTGTACTACGCCCACGTATTTTACCCGCTCACCAACAGCACCGCCGAAAAACACGACGCTTTCATCTCAGTCCAAGGCGACGGTTCCGTCATCTCAGAATTTGCAGGCAAAGTTCTCGTACAAGGCGAACCCGATGGCTCCTCATTCCCCAACGGCGGAATTCGCTCCACTGCCGCCGCTCGCGGATACACAGCCTGGGATGTCACCAGCCCTGCTTATGTCATGGAAACAGACAACGGCATGACTTTGTGCATTCCCACTGTTTTCATCTCCTGGACAGGTGAAGCCTTAGACAAAAAAACCCCGCTTTTGCGTTCCATTGCCGCAATGAACAAAGCAGCAACCCGAGTGTTAAAGCTATTAGGAAATACCGACGTTGCTCCGGTCAATTCCAGTTGCGGTTCCGAACAAGAATACTTCCTGGTAGATGCCAATTTCACCACCAGCCGCCCCGATTTACTGCTAGCAGGTCGCACCCTTTTCGGCAAACCTCCTGCCAAAGGTCAGCAATTTGACGACCACTATTTTGGAGCGATTCCCGAGCGCGTTCAAGTCTTCATGCAAGAAGTAGAAGAAAGAATGTACCGGCTGGGAATTCCTGCCAAAACCCGCCACAACGAAGTAGCTCCCGGTCAGTTTGAAATTGCACCAGTTTTTGAAGCAGCAAACGTCGCCAGCGACCACCAACAATTAACCATGACAATTCTGCGCAACACTGCGAAGAAACACGGTTTTATGTGTTTGCTGCACGAGAAGCCTTTCGCCGGCATTAACGGTTCCGGCAAACACGTCAACTGGTCCGTCGGGAATGCCACCCAAGGAAACTTATTAGACCCCGGCGATACACCGCACTCGAACATACAATTTCTAGTGTTCTGCGGCGCTGTGATTCGCGGAGTTCACAAATACGGGCCGCTGTTGCGCGCCGTAGTTGCTACTGCCAGCAACGACCACCGATTGGGTGCAAATGAGGCTCCGCCAGCAATTATCTCTGTCTATTTGGGTTCGCAATTAGAAGATATCTTCGAGCAAATTAGCCGGGGAGAAGTTAAGGATTCTCAAGGTCGGGGAATTATGAATTTAGGTGTAGAAACACTGCCTACTTTCATGAAGGATGCTGGGGACAGAAACCGGACTTCGCCCTTTGCCTTTACTGGAAACAGGTTTGAATTCCGTGCAGTAGGTTCCGGTCAGTCTGTTTCCGGACCGCTGGTGGCGATGAATACAATTCTTGCAGATTCTCTGGACTGGATTGCTAACAAATTAGAAAGCGATTTGGCTAACGGAACTGAACTGAATGCTGCCATCCAAACAATTCTCAAAGAAGTGATGGACGAGCACGGCGCGGTTGTATTTGGCGGCAATGGCTATTCGGAAGAATGGCACAAAATGGCTGTTGAGGAACGGGGTTTAGCTAACTTGCGGACTACGGCAGATGCTTTGCCAGTGTTGAAGGAAGGATACATTGAAGACTTGTTTGAAAAGACAGGTGTTCTGACTCCTGTGGAATTGGAAAGCCGTTACGATGTTTATGCAGAGCAGTATTTGCTGGCTATTGAAGTCGAAGCAAAACTGGTAACAAGCATGGCAAAAACCATCATTTACCCGGCAGCGGTGAGGTATTTAGCTGAACTTTCCGGCACGATTTCTAAGTTGAAAGAGATTGGGATTGAACTGTCCAAGGAAACGGCCGAAAAAGTAGGGGTGCTGGTTAAGTCCATGATGGATACTGCGAGCAAGTTGAGTGCGGCTTTGAGCAAGCACGATTTTGATTCTACAGAAGACCATATGCAGTATGCTTCGCAAACAATTCGTCCTTTGATGGATGAGGTTCGCAAGTATGCGGATGCTCTGGAAGGTGAAGTGGCTGATGATTTGTGGCCGCTGCCTACTTATCAAGAAATGCTGTTTGTTAAGTAATCGCAAACCTGGTTAATTTCACTACTTCGGACAGTTTTTGAGTGCCAACCGTAGAATAAGGGTTTCAAGGCTCCAAGGCAACTTCGCTACCAACGGAAAATCGAGGGTTTCAGACGGCGAACTAAAAACTGTCCGGACTATTGTTAATTTCCGGTGATATTTGTAGGGACACGGCACTGCCGTGTCCTTAGTTGTTTTTGAGGTTAAATGAGTGTTACGCGGAATCTGTGAATCGATTTGAGATTTGAGATTTTAGATTAAAGAATTGAAGCATTGACCCCACGGATAAATACGTTAGGCAAGTTTCATCGGATACAGGTTTTTTATTTCACCGGTCCTGAGTCTGCTTTCGGAATGAATCCGGGGGGTTGTATGCTGGATGCTTTCGGTCAATCGATTTGAGATTTGAGATTTGAGATTTGAGATTGAAGTATTGACCCGACGGATGAATCCGGGGGGTTGTATGCTGGATGCTTTCGGTCAATCGATTTGAGATTTGAGATTAAAGAATTGAAGTATTGACCCGATGGATGAATCGGGGGGCTTGTATCCTGGATGCTTTCGGTCAATCGATTTTAGATTTGAGATTTGAGATTAAAGAATTGAAGTATTGACCCGACGGATGAATCGGGGGGCTTGTATCCTGGATGCTTTCGGTCAGAGTTATTAAAGCCCAGCTAGAGTAAGAGTTATGAAGATTGTTGAGATACCCTTCAACAAGTTTATCGGCGTAGAAAAACTAATTTTGCTGCGAAAAACTATTATGCAAATTCAATCTCTTTTCAAACAAATGACTCTGGCGGCTCTAGCTCTATTTTTTGCGATCGCTTGCAGTCGATCGACTCCGAACTTAAACTCTTCCCCTGAAGTAAGTACCTCTAGCAGCTTTAGAGTGGCAATGGTCACCATAGGACCTAAAGATAACCACAGTTGGGCTCAATCCTGCTTTGAAGGATTGAATCTAATCAAAGATAAATTTAATGCTCAGGTAGACTTTACTGACCAAATTGACGCTGAACATAGTGAAGCTGCCCTTCGCAAATATGCCCAGTCAGGCTATGACCTGGTAATTGCAGCCAGTGGTGGCTATATCAAAGCTGCCGAAAAGGTCGCTAAAGAATTTCCGCGAACGAAATTTGCCCTGGTTACAACGTATCCAGGGAATAACAGAAATTTGGGGGCTGTTGCCTTTCGATCGGGTGAGGTGGGCTACCTCACAGGCGCTTTGGCTGTCATGAAGACCAAGAGCAATAAAGTTGGCTATATTGTGGGTGCACCTTATCCGGTTTACAAAGAAGAAGAAGCCTTGTTTAGGCGGGGAGTGAAGGCAACGAATCCCTCTGTTCAAGCCTCGACTGCTTTTCTCAACACTTGGAGTGATACGGACAAAGCCACCAAAGTTGCAATGGATATGGTTGCATCTGGAGTAGATGTTTTGACAATCAACGCGGATGAGGCAGGGTTAGCCGCGCTAAAAGCCGTTACGCAAAAGCCAGGAGTCCTTGTGATTGGTTGGGGAAAGGATCAGTACAAACTGGCTCCCGGCAAAGTCCTAACTAGCGTTCTGGAGGACATTCCCAATCTGGTGCTCAATGCGGCGGTTTTAACCCAGCAAGGTCGCTGGGAAGGAAAACTTTACAAGTTTGGGCTCAAGGAGAAAATCTACGACTTTGCTCCTTTCCGTGGTAGTCTCACGTCTCAGGAAGAGGACACTTTCAACACCATCCGAGAAGCTGTGACGACTGGCAAAATTGATGTTTCTCCTTAGTGCGCCGATTAATTGACTTACCAATATTGATCAATAGTCCGATGCAAAATCAACGCCACGATCGCGCTCTTCCGATTGCCAAAAGCTCCCCTTCACATCTCTGGCAACGCTTCTTTTCTATTGCACATCAGCTCCGCTATGGTTTGATATTTTTGGTTGTCCTGAGCTTACTGCCCACAGGTGGCTTGCTGATCTACCTCAGCTTTCAGGCGCAGATCCAGCAATCGCGATCGCTCCAAGAAGAGCGTAGCCAGACAGCGGCAGGACAGATTGATAATTATCTAGATGACTTGAAAAGAAAACTGAGCTATTTAGCTAGGGTCAAAGGACTCACAAACTTTCAACCTCAAGTGCAGCAGAGCCTGTTGGAAGGGTTGATTCGTCATAATGATGCTTATGAAGCCGTTGCCATTTTGAACCGGAAAGGACAAGTTATCACGTCAGTTTCACCCTACGAACCGCTTAAATTAGAAAATCTAGCCAATTCGCCACTGTTTATTCGTGCCTTCAAACAACAGGAAGATTATGTCAGTCCTATAGAAATTAATCCTCAAACCCACGAACCAAAGACCATTCTGGCGGTTCCGATTCGGAATGAGCGAGATGAGGTGGATGGGGTGCTATTAGCACAGGTAAATCTCAACTTTCTCTGGTTTGTTGTTTCCCAAACGCAGGCTGGCAAGACGGGTTATGTCTATGTAGTCGATGAGCGTAATTTTCTCATTGCTCAAAAGGGTAGTAAGCCAGAAACCTTTCAACTTCAAGATATTTCTAAGCGCCCTTTCTTTCAATTGTTGAAAGCATCCGGAAATACTAAGCGCCTTAACGTTTATCAGGGTCTAAAGCAGGTAGAAGTATTGGGAGCCAGTGCCTTAGTTCGGAGCGTGAATTGGAATGTGGTTGTAGAACTGCCAACGGCTGAGGCTTATGCTCCCGTTTACCAAATGCTCTCAATTATGGGAGGCTCATTGGTGGTGGTGACGATCGTTGCTGTTGGCATTGGCTTTCTATTTATTCGGCAAATTGTGGTGCCGCTACAGCGCTTAACCACGGCAGCTACTGAACTTAGTGGGGGGCAATTAGAGACACGGGTCAATATCGACAGCCAAAATGAACTGGGGACATTGGCGATCGCATTTAACAATATGGCAACTCAGTTAGAGGAACTGATTACAGCAGTTGAACTGGAACGCAATTTTGTTTCAGCCATTCTTGAAATTGCAGGTGCCCTGGTAGTTGTGCTCGACCCGCAGGGACAAATCGTTCGCTTTAACCGAGCTTGGGAACAAATGACTGATTACTCGTTTAGTGAAGTGAAGGGGCGCTACTTTTGGGACTTGTTCCCGAACTCAGACTTAGCTGAACAAGCCAAAACTACTTTTAAGTCTTTAAAAGCTGGTAATTTTCCCCAGCAGTATGAAGGCAGTTGGATGAGCGAAAATCAACAACTCAGACGGATTGCCTGGTCAGCTACTGCTTTACTGGACGATCGGGGTGAAATTGAGTACATCATCAAAACAGGGATTGACATTACTCAACGGAAACAGGCAGAAGAAGAACTCAAAGCATCGGAACAGCGGCTATCTTTTATATTCCGCCAAACTTCGCTGGCAGTTGTGGAATGGGATTTAAACTTTAAAGTCACTGCGTGGAATCCAGCGGCAGAGAAGATTTTTGGTTACACGGCTCTTGAGGCGATCGGACACCATGCCGCAGAATTAATGGTGCCTGCGCCTGCCAGAAAGGTAGTCGATCAACTTATGAACGAGCTGTTGAGTGAGCCCCGAGGACGCTACAGCGTCAACGAAAATATTACGAAAGACGGCAAAACCATTATTTGCGAATGGTTCAATACGCCTTTAGTAGGGGATGCTGGAAAGATTGTTGGAGTTGGCTCCTTCTCACTCGATATTACTGAGCGGAAGCAAGCCGAAGCTGCGTTAAGGCAAGCAAAAGAGGAAGCTGAGGTTGCACTCAAAACCTTACAGCAAACTCAGGCACAGCTTATTCAGGCAGAGAAAATGTCAGGTTTGGGGCAACTGGTTGCTGGTGTTGCTCACGAAATTAATAATCCAGTCAACTTTATCTATGGCAACCTGAGCCATACTGCCGACTACACGCAAAATTTACTAAAGTTGATTCAGCTTTATCAGCAAACCTATCCAACTAATGCCCAAATTGAGGAAAAAATTGAAGAGTTCGAGCTGGACTTCATTAGTGAAGATTTGCCCAAAATCCTGACTTCAATGAAGGTAGGAGCCGATCGCATTCGTCAAATTGTCCTGTCGCTGCGAAACTTCTCGCGGCTCGATGAGGCAGAAATGAAGCCAGTTGATATCCACGAGGGAATTGACAGCACATTGATGATTTTGCAAAATCGACTGAAGGCAAATCCCGATCATCCTGCTATTGAAATTGTTAAAGAGTACGGCGACTTACCGCTAGTAGAGTGCTATGCCGGACAGTTGAACCAAGTCTTTATGAATATTCTGGCAAATGCGATCGATGCTTTAGAAAACTACGACAATCAGCGTTATACAAAAGATATCCAAAAGAATCCCAGTCGCATCACTATTCGGACTAAGCTAGTTACAAACGAAACTGGGCCCGGTTACTCTAACAACGTGGTGATTCAAGTTCAAGACAATGGACCTGGGATAACGGAAACTGTTAGACAACAGGTGTTCAATCCCTTCTTCACCACAAAACCAACTGGTAAAGGAACTGGATTAGGGCTATCCATCAGCTATCAAATTGTAGTTGATAAGCACGGTGGCTTACTCCAGTGCTTCTCTCAACCCCATCAAGGAGCAGAGTTCCGAATTGAAATTCCTGTTTTGCAAAGCGGTGCTCTAGCACTCGTTGGTAAATAACTGCGATCGCATTCCTTCTCTCAATTACCGCGATGTAATCCGCCACCTGCTTCCTAGTCCATTAAGAAATAAAAAGCTATGGGTACTCAAGTGAGAAAATGTGCTATTTTTAATCATATACAGGTAACCAACAATACTTCGGACAGTTTTTGATTGCCAACCGTAGAATAAGGGTTTCAATGCGATTAGGCAAGTTCGCTACCAACGGCAAATCGAGGGTTTCAGAGTACGAACTAAAAACTGTCCGGACTATTGAATCAAGACACTAGCACAAATTCCTATAGTGTCACAGGTAGGATAGTTGTGCGCTTACGTAACTCCTATCAAAAAGGAATTTTTAAAATTTTATGGATAAAATTCACGAGTTACAATTATCCAAATGCCCAACGGGAATTCAGGGACTCGATGAAATCACCGATGGAGGCTTGCCCCAAGGCAGACCAACTTTAATCTGTGGTTCTGCTGGTTGCGGTAAGACCTTATTTGGTGTGGAGTTTCTCGTGCGCGGAGCAACGCGGTACGGAGAACCAGGGGTTTTAGTCACCTTTGAAGAAACTGCGTCAGAAATTACCAAAAACGTCGCCTCTTTAGGGTGGAATTTAAATCAGTTAATTGCTGAAGGCAAAATATTAATAGATCATATTTATATTGAACCCAGCGAAATTGAGGAAACAGGAGAATATGACCTAGAAGCCCTATTTCTTCGTCTCGGCTATGCGATCAAAAAAATTAGCGCTAAACGGGTTCTTTTAGACACGATAGAAGTCTTGTTTTCTGGTTTAGAAAATGCCAACATTGTCCGAGCAGAAATACGCCGTTTATTTCATTGGTTAAAAGACCAAGGTGTGACAGCCGTGATCACAGGGGAGCGAGGAGATCGCACCTTAACTCGTCAAGGTTTAGAAGAATACGTTTCGGATTGTGTGATCAAATTAGATCAAAAAACCTTTGAAGACATCGCCACAAGAACCCTTCAAGTTGTCAAGTATCGCGGCTCTCGTCATAGTAATAATGAATATCCTTTTTTAATTGAAGAAAATGGTATCTCGGTCTTACCCGTTACTTCATTAAAATTAGACCATGTGGTTTCTAATGAGCGCATCTCAACGGGTATCGCGCAACTTGATGAAATGTTTGGCGGGCAGGGCTACTATCGGGGTAGCAGTATTCTTGTCACAGGCAGGGCTGGAACGGGAAAAACAACGCTGTCCGCTTATTTTGCCCAAGGAACCTGCCTGAGAGGCGAACGGTGTTTATATCTCGCCACAGAAGAATCCCCCCAACAAATACTCCGCAATTTAAACTCGATTGGTCTTGATTTAGCCCCCTATGTAGAGCAGGGATTATTGCAATTTGATGCGGTACGTCCCACTAACTACAATTTAGAAATGCGTTTGTTTAAAATCCATCGCTGGGTCCAAGAATTTCAACCAAGCACGCTCATCATCGATCCGATGAGTAATCTCATTTTGACTGGGAGTTTGATGCAAACAAAAAACTTTTTCATGCGTTTAATTGATTATTTAAAGAGCAAGCAAATAACCGTTTTTATGACCAACTTAACGGCGGGTGATGCTGACCATGACCACGAACAGACAGAAGTGGGTGTTTCCTCTCTGATGGATACTTGGTTAGAGCTCCAAATGCTCAAGGTGAATGGGGAGCGCAATCGGATTCTCTATGCCCTCAAATCTCGTGGTATGATGCACTCTAATCAAGTACGGGAATTTATCGTAACTAATCAAGGTGTAAAGTTAGTCGAGGTTTACTTGGGAGAGGGCAAGGTATTAACAGGAACGGAAAGACTCAATCAAGAAATGAAGGAACAATCTGCAGCTAAAAAACGCCGACAGAATTTTGAACAAAAAAAACGGGAGTATGAACAAGAGAAAAAAATCGTACAAGCTCAGATCGATGCTCTAAAAATGCAATTGCTCAATCGAGATGCGGAGTTAGATTTGCTGCTTAAAGAAGAACAAGAGGAAGAAAAAGCGGTGCTGGAAAATCGAACGTTTATGGCAAGATTACGTCATTTTAATCCCTAAAACCTATCTCTAAGGATCAAAAACATGACAGATTATTTAACAGATAATTTATCACAGCCCACTAACACACAAGGGTCACAGCTTTGGCGAATGCGGTTATATGTGGCGGGACAGACACCTAAATCTCTCGTTGCTTTTGCCAATTTGAAGAAGATATGTGAGGAATATCTTCACGGTCAATATACCATTGAAATTATTGACTTAAGTCAACAACCGCAGCTAGCCATAGAAGATAGCATCGTTGCTTTACCGACTCTCGTTAGAAAATTGCCAGAACCGATTAAAAAGATTATTGGTGATTTATCAAATACTGAAAAAGTTCTGGTAGGACTGCAAATTCTTCGTCGAGTCGATGAACAATAACTCAAGATAGAGGTACTAACAATGATTGACTCCGAAGATGTTAAACCAACAACCACAGAATTTTTTGAACAGTCCCTGTCCCAATCAAAGGAAGAGCATTATACCCTACGTCTTTATATTTCAGGTACAACGATCCAATCGGTGACGGCGTTGAAAAATATCAAAAAAATTTGTGAGGAACATCTCCAAGGGCGTTATGAGTTAGAAGTCATTGATATTTATCAACAGAAAGAAGCTGTTATTGCGGAGAACATTGTGGCTGTTCCCACATTGATCAAAAAGTTACCTCTACCCTTACAAAAGATGATTGGCAATTTATCGAATACAGAAAAAGTCTTAATTGGTCTTAATCTTGTGCCTAAGAAAAAATAATTGGAGAGCAAAATAATGAATGATTCTCTCACCCCTCTTAAAAAAATGAGCCCAGAAGTCGAAACCCTACATCGGAAATTGGCAGAGGTGCAGGAACGCCTAAATGTAGCGGAAGAAACGTTGCAGGCGATTCGTTGTGGGGAAGTTGATGCAGTGGTGGTTTCTACGCAGGGAGGAGAGCGAGTTTTTACGCTTCAGGGGGCAGATTATGTTTATCAGTGTTTAGTGGAACAAATGGGCGAAGGAGCGGCTACCATATCTTCTGAAGGTTTGATTTTGTACTGTAATAGGCGACTCTCAGAACTCTTAAATTATCCTTTAAAAAATCTGATCGGCTCTCAATTAGAAAATTTTATTTCTCCCAAGGAGAAAAAAGCATTTTTACTACTTTTGCAGCAGGTTCATCCTGAAAAACTTCTCACTAGAGAATTATCTTTGATCACAGCGACGGGAAATCAGGAAGTACCTGTTAAATTATCGTTTAAACAACTTCAGCTCGATGAGATTTTAGTTAATATTATTATTGTTACTGATATTACAGAATCTAAAATAAAAGAATCTGCGAAACTCAGTCAGATTCTCAACAGCGCGATCGCCGTTATTAAAAACTTTCGTCTTTTGAAGGATGGTACTTTAGAGATTGATTCTTGGACAGGCGGCACTCAACAAGTTTTTGGCTATAGCTTAGAAGCAGTGCAAGCAGATTCAGCCTTAATCATAGCGAATATATTGCCCGAAGATCGAGAAAAAACGCTCGCCTCATTTATCGAAAATATTCAAGCGGGGCGCTCGGGTATTATCGAATATCGGTTTTTGCATGGCGATCGCACTCTTCGATGGCTTGCCTCAAACTATGTTGCTGAATGGGATAAAGAACAAGATTGTTGGGTGGGCCTAGAAATTATTACGGATATTACCCAACGTAAAGAAACAGAGCAAAAAATTGCGGAACAAGCAGCCTTAATTGATATTGCTAGTGATGCAATTTTTGTAAAGGATTTAGACGATCGTATTTTATTTTGGAATAAAGGAGCTGAACGTTTATATGGTTGGGCAGAAGCGGAAGTTATAGGGCAGAAAACTCAAACCTTATTTAATCAACCGTGTAAACTAACTAAGGCGATCCAAATCACTACCGAGCAAGGCAGTTGGCAGGGAGAAATAGAGCAACTTACTAAAACAGGTAAGAATATAATCGTAGAAAGTCGTAAAACACTGATAAATAATCTATTTTCCCAATCCCGATCTATCCTCGTTGTTAATAGTGATATTAGTGACAAAAAACTACTTGAAAAACAGTTTTACCATGCCCAGCGATTAGAGAGTTTAGGAACGTTAGCAAGTGGAATTGCACATGATTTAAATAACATTCTTACCCCGATTTTGGGAGCTAGTCAACTGCTTCCTCTCAAAATTACCAATATGAATGAACCGACACAAAGACTGTTAAGACTGCTTTCGGGTAGTGCTAAACGTGGGGCAGAGTTGGTCAAGCAAATTCTTCTTTTTAGTCGAGCAACGGATGGTGAATCTGTAATATTACAACTAGGTTATTTGCTCCTAGAAGTGATCGGTATTGTTCAACAAACATTTCCCAAATCAATAACTATTTCGACTAAAGTTCCCGCACTGGAACTATGGACAATATCGGGTGATACTACCCAGATACACCAAGTATTTATGAATCTGATGATTAACGCTAGGGATGCCATGCCATCAGGAGGAAGTTTGACCATCTCTGCCGAAAATCGCCCATTGGATGAAGATGATGCCCTGATGAATTTGGAAGCAAAAGCAGGCTGTTATGTGGCTGTGACGGTGGCTGATACAGGAATTGGTATTCCGCCAGAATTGTTAAACCGAATTTTTGACCCATTTTTCACTACCAAGGAAGTTGGCAAAGGAACAGGGCTAGGATTATCAACAGTAATGGGGATTGTCAAAAATCATGGCGGTTTTGTCAAGGTTTATAGCGAGTTGGGTAAGGGTACAGAATTTCAGGTTTTCTTACCAGCTATAGAGGGAGAAGTGAGCCTCACAACTGTAGAACAAGCAATGCGTAGAGGTAAGGGCGAGTGGATTTTAATTGTTGATGATGAAGCCTCTATTCGAGAGATAACACAGACTTCTCTAGAAAACTATAACTACAGAACAATACTCGCTAGTGATGGGCTTGAAGCCCTCGATCTCTATAGGGAACATCAACAGGAAATTAGTGTAGTTTTAATGGATATGATGATGCCAAAATTAGATGGTGTTTCCGCAATACGCGCGTTGCAAAAAATTAATCCTCGGGTGAATATCATTGGGACTAGCGGACTTCTGGCTAACAGAAAGCTGGCATTAGATGCTAATGTCAAAACATTTTTGTTAAAACCTTACACGATCGCACAGTTATTACAAATGTTAACGGAGATACTGCAGCTAGAGGATAATAAAGAAAATCGCATCTCGCCCCTTACCTCTCAAGAGTCTTCTTCACTGCTGAGGGTTGAATTGTCTAGAGATTCTTTAGGAATGATGCCCCCCGAATGGTTGCAGCAAATGTATGATGCGGCGTACTATTGTGATGGGGATCTCCTGCTGCAATTAATTGAACAAATACCTACTTCTCAAGTGGCGATCGCCAATGCCCTCAAAGATTTAACGCTGAGTTTTAAAACGGATATTATTATGGAATTAACTGATTTATCTAAATTAGGACTTACGAAAGAACCCCAGGAAGAGCAGGATATTAAAGTGGCTGAGTAAAATGTATTCTAAGCATTTGCATCCGTAGAGGCGATCGATAAAAGTTGCTCTTGCCAACACAGCAGGAATACTTGGCATTTTCAATCGCTCTGATGAGGGGACTTACACAGGGCATGGGGCATGGGGCAGGGGCATGGGGCATGGGGCAAACAGGCCCGCACAGGGCATACCTCACCACGCGATGGAACCGCTATATATCAAGACGGTTCAGTTAAGCCCGATCCCCCCTAGCCCCCCTTAAGAAGGGGGGGACAAGAACTTACTCTTGCGTTTCCCTTCTTAAGGGGGATTTAGGGGGATATCCGAGGAATAAACAGTTTTAACCCAAGCGTATTGCGCTATATATATGCTGACTCTAATCTGCTGACTCAAAAAAAGTCCATGACCCACGCCAAAATTCACCGAAATTAACATTTTTTATGGCTGATATTACTCTGGGTTATTTTCGGACTCATGTTCGGTCATCTGGGAGATAGAGACCGAGGAAGACATGAATTTTAAAATTCAGAATTACAGATGATTTTAGTCTTAAGTTGACACAAATGGGCAGCGTCCAGCTCCCCGCAGGGTTTAAGAATTCGGGGATTTAACATAAGATTAGATCGACCTACTTAAACCTAGATAAATGACAGTACCGCGTCTGGAACAATTTAGAGGTTGTCTGATCGGTCAGTGTCTCGGCGACGCTATAGGCTGTAGAGTAGAAGGCTATCCGCCGGAAGTTTGCCAAAACTTTGTCCGCTACGAAGTTAGACTCAAAAAAATTAAAGATCGCGATCGCTTCGGCTTGCCTTTTGGTCAATACACCGACGATTCCCAACTCGCCCGCGAACTCCTCCTTTCGCTACGTCGCTTGTGGCGAATTCGACCCCAGCGACTACGCCACCCGTATTGCTGACATTTTCGCCGGGCAGCGCATTGTCGGGCGGGGTCGATCGACAGAAGAAGCTGCAAACCGCCTGATACGGGGCGTTGCTTGGCAAGAAGCTGGTACTCGTGCTCCCAATGCTGGTAATGGCAGTGCGATGAGGGCTGGACCGATCGGCTTAATATTCTACGATCGCCCGTCCCAGCTTGTACAAGCTGCTTGCGATCGAGGGCGCATCACCCATCAAGATTCGCGGTGTTCTGCGGGGGCTGTGGCGATCGCCCTTCAATCTGACATGATGATTGAAACTGAGCCATTTCTCCGTCAACTGAGCGAATGGGTAGCAGAAGTTGATTCTTCCTTTGCCGCTTTGCTCAAAGATTTGATTGATTGGGTCAAATTGCCTCCAGAGTCAGCCGTAGAGTTGATTTCTAGAGCTGGACTCCCGTTAAACTACAAGGACTCTTGGCAAGGAATTTCCCCTTTTGTAGTTGGTAGCGTCTTGTGGAGTTTATATGCGTTTTTGAGAACGCCTCAAGATTACTGGGAAACTCTTTGCACCGGCATCGCCGTCGGTGGCGATGTGGATACCACCGCAGCAATGGCTTGTGCCATCAGCGGGGCATTTCTGGGCCGAGAAGCCATCCCGAATCAACTAGCGGAATTTTTGAACGATCGGGGGACCTGGGACCTCGGCGAACTGATTAAACTCGCTGATAATTGTTATGAGTTGAAAGTCAAGTTGTAGCCGCTTCTCACAACTTAGGACTTATTACGGCTAAATAAATTTGGACGATCGACATTTGTTTGTAAATCAGTCGATCGCCCCGACTCAAATTCCCTCAATCAAACGATTTTCTCGCTAGAAATTTCCCCGCTAGCCGGAGGCTCTACCGTATCGCCAAAGGCAATCCGCAGAAAAGGCGGAGCCAAAAAAGTCGTCAGAATCACCATGATAATAATCGAGACTTCCAACGGTTTATCCAAAATCCCACTCGCCGAACCGATGCCGGCAAAAACTAACCCGACTTCGCCCCGAGGAATCATCCCCACTCCGATCGCCAATCGATTGATTTCCGGCAGACCAAACACCACCCAACCAGTCACCAGCTTGCCCAAAATAGCAACCACAACCAAAAATACGGCAATCAAAAGTCCCGCCCGATTATCCGGCACTGTTGGGTTCAAAACTCCCAAATCCGCCCGAGCTCCCACGGTTACAAAAAAGATGGGTACAAATAAATCGGCGATGGGTTTCACCAATTCATCCAACTCATTGCGGGCATCGCTTTCATCCAACACCAAACCAGCCGCAAACGCACCCAAAATCGCTTCTAGATGAATTGCATTGCCCAGAAAAGCCATGAAGAAAGCAAAGATAAATGCCGGGATGACTATATTGCCGCGAGTTTTGAGTGTCTCCACCACCGCAGTGAAGGTTTTGTTGAAGATGCCGCCCAACAGAATAGAACCCAACAGAAAGGCAGTGGCACTGACAATCAAATAGATGACATTAACCACATCAATCTCACCGGTTTTCGCTAAACTGGCGACAACAGCCAGGACAATAATTCCCAACACATCATCAATCACCGCCGCACCGACAATGATTTGACCTTCTTTAGATTTCAGCCGTCCTAGTTCAGACAACACTTTAGATGTAATTCCGATGCTTGTTGCCGTCAAAGCAGCCCCCGCAAAAATCGCCGGAATCGCCGCCGTGTGGAAAATTATCATCAAGCCCGCAGTACCAGCGGCAAAGGGAACTGCCACGCCGGCACAAGCGACAACGACGGCTTGAACCCCCACTTCTTTTAGTTGTCTGACATCCGACTCCAAACCAATCTCAAACAGCAGAATAATCACGCCTAATTCAGCCAGCACTGAAATGACTTCACTCTGCGATTCAAAAACACTGGTGAGGGCGGCAGGAGACAGATGATTAATTGATTGCAGAACTGTCATAATCCCTGAGTCTGAGGCTGACAGCCCTGCTTCGGGAAAAATGATTAGGTGTAAAGCAGATACGCCAACAATTACCCCTGCTACAAGTTCACCCAAAACCGGCGGAAAATCGAAGTTTCTAGCCGCTTCCGCGCCTAATTTACTGGCGAGATAAATCACTACCAAACTGAGCAAAACTCCGCTGAGGACGATCGGCGAATTTTCTGCCTCGACTGTTGCTAACAAAGGTATGGGAGCAACTAGGGATGCCACCCCAGAACTTAAAACTGTAATTGTATGGTTCAAAAACATGGGTACGATGATGGTAAGAAAGACGGATTCTACGCTGACTGTTAACTCTTAACTGTTGACTGTTGACTGTGAGTCGGAAAATTGATAACTGTTACATATTGGGTAGCCAGTTAACTTGACATGACTATCAAGCAAAGCTTGAAGAACCCAAATCTGGCGGTACATCCTGCCACCGCCCTTGTCCGACTGCTTGAATTGCTTCTTTTAGCAAGATATCGCCGGTATAAATTGCCCTACCGACGATCGCACTTTTGACACCAATTGGTTCCAAAGCCAGCAAGCTCAACAAATCTGCGATCGAACTAACGCCACCGGAAGCAATCACCGGAATCGAAATAGCGTTAGCAATTTCGCGCAAAGATTCCAAATTCGGTCCTTCCATAGTACCGTCGCGGTGAATGTCGGTGTAAATAATTTCAGCCGCGCCTAACTCAGCCATTTTTTGCGCCAATTCTGTCGCTAAAACTTCCGAAGTTTCTAGCCAGCCTCTAGTCGCAACTTTACCATTTCTGGCATCTATTCCCACCAGAATTCTGCCGGGAAATTCGGCGCACAATTCGCCGACTAATTGCGGTTGTTCGACGGCGACAGTGCCGAGAATCACCCGCCGAACGCCTAAATTGAGGATAGCAGCAACAGAAGCGCGATCGCGCATTCCCCCACCTACTTGACAGGGAACGTCTACGGATCGGACGATCGCTTCTATGGCTGCTTGGTTGACTGGATGACCTGCTTTAGCGCCGTCGAGGTCTACTAAATGCAGCATGGTTGCGCCTTCATTTACCCACTCTCTGGCGACTGCGACGGGGTTGTCGTTAAAAGTTTGAGACTTCGCGTAGTCTCCCTGATACAATCTGACGCATTTTCCATCCAATAAGTCGATCGCTGGAATTACATTCATAATTTTTCCTCAAATTGCTAATTATACCAGTTAAAAAAAAGAATGCAACTTTAGGCAAGAACTCCACCCATACATAATCATTAATTATCAATTTTATCAACTCAAGTAAAAATATTATTAGGATTACCTAATATCATTTATTTTTGACAGTCGCAATTGCTCTTGAGATGAAACATAATCGCAGAAGAAAGCGTAGACCATAAAGGAGTATTGACATCGGCTTTTTGCAAAGCTTCTGCCGTCCAGTCGTTACAAGTTCTCAAAAGAGAGTAACTGCCTTTAGCTTCATAAAAACTATCGCTGTTGTCGTAGCCGTAGCTAATTTTAATTTTCTTACCTGCTGGGTCTAATTGGAATGAATTTTTAATAAAATTCACCAGCCTCAGATAATTTTCCCCACTAATTTTCACACATTTGGTTTCTAGATTTCGGGGGACAACCCGATAACTTTCAACGTGTACGGTAGAGGGAGTAGGGAGAAATAGCGCCTTGAAAGCTGTAACTGGGTTGACGATTGCTGAGGTGGAAGTTTCCAGCATAAAAGCTCTATCTCCCCAGCCAAAAGACAAATATTTATAATCCGAAGTGGCATCCCGCCCTATTTCTGTTAGCGGTAAAAATTGATTCCAGTCAAAATATTCATTTTTAACTGGAACAATGATTTCGGTGTGGATGCCTTGGTGAGAAATGTATAGAGAGATTGTACAATCTGCTTGCGAGTAATTTCCCCACTTTCTGGGAGTGAGAGAGCCAATTGTTAGGAAAGCGGTCAAAGATAAAATGACAATTCCTAAGCGCTGTATGCTTTTTCTCATTTTAAGCGTGGGTTTCAAATTCTGCCTTCGGATGGCGGGCGCTGCATCTTTGTGGGGAAGAATTCTTGCAAAGCTAAATTGCGCTGTTCGGGGGTTTCGCTAGCCCAATTCGACAAACTTTCGTAGAAAAAGAACGACACACCAGCGAAATCTCTTTTTCGCACTTCTTTCACTTGTTCTTGAATTTGTTTTAGGGGCACGGAATTATTTTTAAGACCAGTTAAAATGCCGATCGCCGTTGGAATGTGAAGTTTAGCTAATTTCACTTCTTCCCGTTCCAGTTCGGCACTAAAACGCTTGAGATCGCTGCGATAAACCTGCAACACAATTTCGTCGATGTAGTCGCGTCTTTCCCAGGTAAACCAGTCCTGCAAGTGGGCGGGCAAAGAAAAGTGAAAAGGGTTCGGAGATAAGCTGACAATACATTTCTCTTTGCGGGATTTGATGGCGCGGGAAACTCTGCCCACGAAGTCGTTGATTTTGTCAGCGCGCCAGCGCACCCAGAAGGTTTCGCGGGCGTCGTCGGAGGGAGGGCTTTTGATTTGTTCCTGATACATTGACACTGTTAACGGGTCGTAGCCAAATTCTACTGGCAAGCCGAAATGGTCGTCAAATTGAATGCCATCTATATCATAATTATCGACAATTTCTAGGATTAAATCTAAGATAAATTGCTGGACTTCGGGATGAAAAGGATTCAGCCAAACTCGCTCATGTTCGCCTTCTTTCCAAATAGTTGAACCGTCGCGCCTGTGCGCCAGCCAGTCGGGGTAAAGTGTGGCTAATTCCGATTCGGCGGGAGCCATGAAACCAAACTCAAACCAGGGGATTACTGCTATACCTTTTTGGCGGGATTGTGCTATAATTTCTTTCAGGATATCTCGGTCTTTCAATCCGGGCGATGGGTCGATCGACTGTCCGAATACTCGTTGGGCGGCCTCACTCGGATAAAGCGTATAGCCTCCTTGCCAAACCGTGGGATAGATGGTATTAAAATTGAGTTTGTCCAGTCGATTTACAGCGTCAATGATGTTGTTGCGGGAGAATATCACCTCGCTGTCAATGTTCGTCAGCCAGACGCCTCGCAATTCGGTTGTTGGGGTTTGGGGCGGGGTTTGAGCCAAGAGGCGCGGGGATAAAATCGCGGAGGAGGTAAGGGCGATCGCAAAAACAACTATTAAACCCAGTATCCGCTGCCATTTGTGCAATTTAATCATCAATTTGTCGCAAATATGATTATTTTTAGACTGATATTTTACCGTATAATTAGCTTTTTAGGGGGCGTCAGCGAGGGTTATTTTATTAAAAGTCGATCGAACATTTCCTGACGCCCCTACTATTTTTGATATTATTGGGGGTCAACGATGGTACCCATAAATAATATTGTTCCTGTAGTATGGTCTCGAATGGCACAAAAGAATGGACGGTTTACATTCATTTGAAAAAACGATCCAGCAGATCTGCTGCTTGACCTGAGGGAAGTGGCGGCGGCTGCTTCTGTACCTTCTTCGTTCACTTCGACAAATGTTTTGTGTTTTACTGAATCTACTGCTACGTTGTCATCAGTCAGCGCAGAAAAATCGGCTTTTGAGATATTAAAAATTTCTGCCATTCCCAAAGCTTTGAGTGTGCTTTTGAGTTCAACTTCATACTCTATTTTAAAGCGGGGTATTTCAATTATACCATTTATTTTTCTAAATTATTGCATCCATTTATCCCAGTTTTTGGGTGTTAAGTGCTGCGAGAAAGTGACCAAATTGGTATTGGAGTTTGGCAAGAAAATATACATCCTCAGAGCGCCTTTTTCGCCGTAAGATAAACTGACTGCTTGAAAAATGTCTGTTTCGTAGCACCGATAAAAGCCCCTCTGGGACATCATGGGATGCTGTTTGGAACTGCTGCCTGTTAAATAAAAAGTTTTGTTGGTAGTTTTAGATTTATCAAAGGGCGTTTCCCAGTTGCCTTTGAAATAGATGACGTTAATCAAAAACAAGAGTGTATTATGGTTAATTTTAGTTACTATTTTATCAATTTTTCCTTGAGTTTTTTGGCTCACCCAGTTGTTAATGATGCTGAGAGCTTCTTGCGGACTCTGAAAGTCTATTTCGCTAATATTGGCTTGGTAGTATTGTTGATTTATTTGCAAAAATTCGGCTTTTAAGGAGAAGCCTTGTTTTGCCCAAAGCGAGTTGGCTATTGATACTTGGACACTGGGGTCATTTTTTTGCAAACTGTTTTGCAAATTTTGATGGGCTGCGTTGATTTCTTGCGGAGTCATTCCCGTTAATTCGAGAACTTTTGTCATTTTTTGTTTGGTTTCTCCGCTGACTCCGTTGTATGTCATTGACAGTGCGAGGGCGACAGAAGTAGGGGAAATAAAGATATTTTTATTCGGCTCTTGTTTGCTTAGGGTCTTGAACAACTTAAAGGCAAATTTGGTATTAGCTGCAACAAGTCTGGCGTCTACATTTATCTGGTTGTTAGGGGGTGTCATGGCTAGAGCTTCTGAGTAATTGGGATTTGTGAGGTTGATTGCGTTAATTTTTAGTGCCGGCGCTAATTATGTGATTTAACCGGACATGATATCATATTCTATTGGTTAATTTTTTAAGAATAACCTTGCAGGTTCATGACTTTTCGATAGTGGGCTTCTATTTCACTTACTATTTGCGATTGACGCTTGCTCGTCCACTCGCTGCGATCGAATAATTTCCGTCTCAAAGCATCAACATCGATCGTTTTCACCTTACCTTCTGCGACAATTTGCTTGCCGTTTACCCAAACGCTGTCTACCGCGTTAGTCGGGCGTCCCAAAATCAGCAAGCCGATCGGATCGGTGCGCGGCAGCAATGATAAACTGGTTAAATCATACAGCACAAAATCTGCTTTTTTACCGACTGTTAGAGAACCCATTTCATCGGCAAGATTCAAGCCTTTTGCTCCTCCCAGGGATGCCATTTCTACAGACTGGCGCGGTGTAATCCATTGGCGGTAATCCAAATCCGCGATATTGTGCAAAATCGAACCAATTTTAATCGCTTCCAGCAAATCTTGAGAGTCATTGCTAGCAGCGCCGTCGCAGCCAAAAGATACGTTGACTCCGGCTTGACGGTATTTCAAAATCGGTGCAATCCCGCTTCCCAGGCGCAAGTTGCTGAGGGGATTGTGTACGACTGTCGCTCCAGTTTCTGCCAGAATCGCCATGTCGGAATCGTCCAGCCAAACGCAGTGCGCTAAGGAAGTTCGGGGACTCAAACAACCAATTCTTTGCAGGTGTTCGACAGCGCTACAGCCGTATTTTTCGTTAGCTAACTGTTTTTGCTCCGGGGTTTCCAAGAGGTGTGCCGGCGGGGATAAAATCGCGGACGAGGTAAGGGCGATCGCAAAAACAAGAGTTAAGACCAAACCTCGCCGCCATCAGTACAATTTAAACATTCAACCTTCCTTGCTTTGTTTGTGCAGCCCTCAGAATAGATGATGAGGACAATAAAAGATCGTATCAAACAAAGCTGACTTTACCCATTTTCAAGAAAACTAGGAATTCTCAACCATTATCTTTCATTCCAAAAAATTTCTTAAATATCCAATCCATCAACCCCGGAAACAAACGATAACTTGCCTGCGACACATTTGCCGAACCAACCATTATCTCAGATTGAGGGTGTTTAACCGCCTGCCAAATAGCTTTTGCTACATCTTCAGGATTTTCTAACAGCGGACTCTCGATCGCCTTTTTTACTAACTCCTGTCGCTGCTGCACTTCTTGCCCGTCTTTCCCTAAAAAGATAGCTCTTTCCATCAAGTCAGTCTTGATAAAATTCGGATGCACGCCGCAAACTCGAATCCCTTTATCCGATAATTCCGCGGCCAATCCTTCCGTCAATCCAGTAACAGCATATTTGCTAGTAGTGTAAGGAACTTGATAAGCGATCGGGATCTTGCCGCCGATCGAACCCACATTGACAATTGTACCGCTGCCCCGCGCCAAAAAATGCGGCAGCAGCGCGTGAATTGTGTGGATGTATCCCCACAAATTTGTATCGATAATCTGGTGCCAATCCTGCAACGAATATTGCTCTACTTGCCCCAAGCTGTAGATGCCCGCATTGTTAATTAGCACGTCTATACTGCCGCAGCAAGCCAGCGCTGCGCGCACCAGTGAATTTACTTGTTCGGCATCTCTAACATCAGCAGGAATAGCCCAAGCATTTCTGCCCATCGCTTTTACCTGTTGAGCCAAAGCTTCCAGGCGATCGCTCTGGCGCGCCGCCAGCACAACATCATAACCTTTCCTAGCAAACAAAAGAGCTGTTGCTTTGCCGATGCCTTGGGAAGCACCTGTAATTAGTACCGTTTCAGCCATACTTTTAATTACTTTGATTGGGAAGGTAGGACTTCAGGACTATCATCAATTGACAGTAAAAATTGAATCAAATCATTTTGCTCTTGGGCAGTATAACCAGCTTTTTCATCTACCCAGTATTCGTGTCCGCTGCCGTCAACATTTGTCGCTTGCAAATCCGAATTAGCGCGGTTAGCCGCCATTGCTTTTTGCCGCAAGTTCCTGTCAACCAAAACCCGCAAACTAGCCGCCGGATCGGGTTTAATATTCTGCATTAACGTGCCTGCCATTCCGAGTTGGTCTGGCTCCGTACCCGCCGCCACGCCTCCATCGTGCAAATAAGGTGCAGTTAAATAAAGTCCGATTAAACTCGGTACTTTGTAACCTCCCGCCGGATTGTTCGTTGCATAAGCTAACTGCTGCAATGGTTTTGGCGTGATATTTGTAGGAACATCTAAGACAGGTGCATTGGACGAAATCGGCACAGTTTCGCTGTTAGCATAAGTTTGAGGCGAAGTGAAAATTAAAGGGAATTTTGCCAGTGCTTTTGCCCGAGAAGGTTGAGATTTTATTTCCTGTTCGCGGACAACATCGTGATTAGTAAAATATCGCCCGCTGTGGCAATCTATGCAACCAGAGCCTGCAAAAACCTCCGCACCCCGCCGCACAGATTCCCCATCATTTACCGACTGATTGGGAGGCGGTGCCAGCGTGTTTTGCCAAGCCGACATTCCGTTGAGTTGCGCCGCAACTGGCAGTCCCGGCGTGCTTGCCATCAATCCGTCTAACATAAAAATAGAACCCTTCGGATAACCGGGCATTTTGGTAGTTCGATTTATCCCAGGTTCCCCCGGTGTCGGGTCAATTTTGTCGAAAAATTCTGAGGGTTTGGCACCTTCTGGCAAGCGAAATGATGGATTAGCTGCATTTTGCAGAAGCGTGCCGAGATATGTTTCTTTATCAATGCCTGTTAGCGGCAAACTGGAATCTGCACCCGTGGTAGCATCCGAGTTAGTAGCGTGGACGTTGTTGTTGAGGGTTGTCAATCCGTGAAACCAGCCGACAGAAGCAAATCCGCTCCAACCGTAAGGCCAGTTTTCAAACGTATAAGATGAGGGAATTTGGGAGGGATTGTTAACGACATCGCCTGTGGAATCGAAGTTCCCCGGCGGCCATGCTAACAGTTGTGCGTCAACTGCATCTTCTAGTGCTTTTGCATCTGGCAAATATGCTATCTCTTGGCTGGCGTTAATGTATGTATGTTTTCCTGGTGGAATTTGAGCGGGATTAACCCCTGTTTGGCGAAACATGGCGGCTGAATTGGTGCCGAATGCTAACAGCAAACCAGTGTTGATATCGCTGTTGGGCGCGCCTTCTAAAATGCGTCCGCTGCTGTCTACAGTTGCGTGACACAAAGCGCAAGTAATGCCAACTCTTAGCTTGCCTTCTTTGATGCTGGTACGCATTCCTAAGGGAAGAATTGAACCTTTTGGTATGTCTAATCCCGTGTTGAGTAATGTGCCGGCTTTGAAGAGTTTGCCGCCAATTTCTACATCTTCATCTAATGGTATTTGCAAATTAGTTGTCGGCTTGCCTCCCAGCCGCGCGATCGCCTTCCCCAAACTCACGGGATTAATTGGGCCGTCTAGCGCGCCGGCTATATCGCTTTGAAAGTATTCGCCGCCAAATGTTTCTGTATAAAATGCTTGGCGACCGAGTTTTAATAAGTCTTCGGTAATAGCAACAGCGCCGTTTTCTGGAGACAATTCTTCTTGTCCTTCTGGTGTTTGACGCAAACTTTCTGCATCTTCTTTAGTAATTACAAAGCCTAACCGATCGTAGGAGCCTATTTCTTGTTCTGTCGGCTGTGTGGCGGGCGTATAAGTCTTAGAAAGTTTGGGCGTTCCTGTTAAGGTAATTTCTATTTTGTAGGCGGCAAAACTAATAACTGCAATTATCAATAGCAAGACGAGACTGCGGCGCCACATCTTCTGCTCTAAAAAGTTTGCGGTCATCATATTAGTATTACTTTAAGGGCACTTTAAGCGCCCGATAAACTTTCCAATGATTTTAAGAAACACAGCGTATCAAGACCTCTTTCTACGGGCAAGTTATGGTCGATCGCTCCCTCTGCCTTCAGGAATAAGACAATGTGAATTTATGTGTAAGAAATAATACCAATTTTTAATAAAATGCGGCTATCCTCGATCGCCCCCATTCCTCCCGCGGCCTTTGCTAACGAGCTTGTTGCGGGTTTCCCGGGGGCTGCGAGTAGGGCGATCGGGTTTTAAGAGTAACCTTGCATTTTCATCACTTGGCGGTAATGGGCTTCAATCTCGCTCACCGTTTGCGATTGACGCTTGCTAGTCCACTCGCTGCGATCGAATAATTCCCGCCTCAAAGCATCAACATCGATCGTTTTCACCTTACCTTCTGCGACAATTTGCTTGCCGTTTACCCAAACGCTGTCTACCGCGTTAGTCGGGCGTCCCAAAATCAGCAAGCCGATCGGATCGGTGCGCGGCAGCAATGATAAACTGGTTAAATCATACAGCACAAAATCTGCTTTTTTACCGACTGTTAGAGAACCCATTTCATCGGCAAGATTCAAGCCTTTTGCTCCTCCCAGGGATGCCATTTCTACAGACTGGCGCGGTGTAATCCATTGGCGGTAATCCAAATCCGCGATATTGTGCAAAATCGAACCAATTTTAATCGCTTCCAGCAAATCTTGAGAGTCATTGCTAGCAGCGCCGTCGCAGCCAAAAGATACGTTGACTCCGGCTTGACGGTATTTCAAAATCGGTGCAATCCCGCTTCCCAGGCGCAAGTTGCTGAGGGGATTGTGTACGACTGTCGCTCCAGTTTCTGCCAGAATCGCCATGTCGGAATCGTCCAGCCAAACGCAGTGGGCTAAGGAAGTCCGCGGACTCAAATAACCAATTCTTTGGAGGTGTTCGACAGCGCTACAGCCGTATTTTTCGTGAGCTAGTTGTTTTTGCGCGGAAGTTTCTAATAGGTGGGCGTGCCGACAAAGATTGTAGCGATCGCTCAATTCGATGCAGCCTTCAAACAAAGCATCGGAACACAGTTGAATTCCCGTCGGTGCCAACAACATATTAACACTTTTTTCGGGATTGTGAAACTGTTTTATGGCTGTTTCCATTAATTCCAAAGTTGCCTTAGTCGATCGAATATAAGCTGCGTGTTCGATGCCGCTATCGCCAGAAGGCATTCCCGCTGTCAGGGATTGATCTTGAATTAACGGCCCGATAAAAGCGCGGATGCCGATTTCTTGATAAGCGCGAACTGCGGCGGCGATTGTCTCTAATTCTTGCCCCGGAATCAAAACTAAATGATCGACTACGCTTGTACCGCCCGACAGCAATGTTTCAACCGCAGTTCCCAAGGCACTCAAGTAAACTTGTTCGGGTTCCAGAGGCGTAAAATCGTATAATTCGGCAATCCACAACTCCAGCGGCAAAGGGGGAATAATGCCTCGTTGCCACATTTCTGAAGAGTGAGTGTGGGCGTTGACAAAACCGGGCAGCAGCAGCTTATTTTTGCCGTTAATAACTGTTTCACCCCCCCTATCCCCCCCTTGGTAAGCGGGGGAATTAGAGGGGGGGTTATTGGGCGCGATCGCACTTATGCAATTATCCACCACTTGCACGTCTGCGGTTTCATAACCGCTCTCAACCGGAATTAAAGCATTTTGAATTGTCAAGCTCACAGATTTAGCCTTTTTGTAAATTTACATTAATTTTTATTTTATGATTCCCAGGCGCTAACATTGGCGATCGCCCAACTGTAATAAAGTTAATAAATCATAAAATTTAGCAAAAAGTTGCCCCTGATACTTAATTCTAGTAAAGATTTAAGATAGGAGAAGTTAGTAACAATCAAATTGTTATAAAATTGAAATTGTTTTTGAGTCACAATCCCTATGAATCCTGATGCTCTCCGCACCTTGGGCGTACCGCCGAATGCTTGGAAAGTTGATGCCAAAATTGCCGATATCACCCGCTCGCCGCTCGCGCCTCAACCTGTTACCATGGAAACAGAAACTAAAACCCTGCGTTTGGACTTAGCAAAAGCAGCAATGTTGGTGATAGATATGCAAAATGATTTCTGTCATCCCGACGGTTGGCTAGCACATATTGGCGTAGATGTAACGCCGGCGCGAACTCCAATTAATCCTTTAAAAAATTTACTGCCAAAATTGCGATCGCACGCAGTGCCAATTATTTGGATCAACTGGGGGAACCGCCCCGATTTGCTCAATATTAGTGCAGCTTCCCGTCACGTTTACAATCCCACAGGCGACGGCGTAGGTTTGGGAGATCCGCTGCCAAAAAACGGCGCGCCTGTACTGATGGCAGGGAGTTGGGCGGCCGCAGTTGTCGATGAATTGGCACCGCAACCCGAGGATATTTGCGTTGATAAATATCGGATGAGCGGCTTTTGGGATACTCCTTTAGATAGCATCTTGCGAAACCTCGGCAGAAGTACACTTTTCTTCGGAGGAGTAAACGCCGATCAGTGCGTCATGGCTACACTGCAAGATGCTAATTTTCTCGGTTATGACTGTATTTTAGTCAAAGATTGTACAGCTACGACATCTCCCGAGTATTGCTGGCAAGCTACTCTTTATAATGTTAAACAATGTTTTGGCTTTTTGTCGGATTCTCAGGCTATGTTAGAAGCAATTAAATAGCAGTCATTAGTCATTAGTCATTAGTCATTAGTTCTTAGTCATTAGTCATTAGTCATTAGTCATTAGTCATTAGGACTAAATTTTTGAGGCTAAACTGCAACAGCACTTACTCGGTGCCAGAAACTGGGTTTCTTCCTAAATTTCTAGTTATCAAACAACGATTTTTCAGAGAAAGCCGGTTTCATAAGTCCTGAACTAATCACTCGGGATTCTCACTAATGACAGCAGAAAGAAACATAACCACTAACAACTAACAATAAAAAAATGACAAACCAGTGCATGATTCCTGTTATAAAGTCTCCGAAAGACTACCAAGCATTTCGCATCAGTCCTGGGGATACTAATAGATTAGCAATCGTCTTCGACCCGGTAATAGCTAATGTTTCATTAACAGTTTGCGTGGAGATTTTTGATGTGGGAGGAAAAACTCCTCCCAACCGCCATCAATTCGCAGTAGAAATGTTTTTTGTACTCAAAGGAAGAGGGCAAGCAACCTGCGATGGCAAAACAGTTAGTATTCAACCGGGAGATAGTTTGTTAGTGCCTCCAACTGGCACTCACGTAATTGAAAATACGGGCAGTGAGCGTTTGTACACTTTGTGCATTATGGTGCCGAATGAGGATTTTGTGGAACTAATTCGCAGCGGTACACCAGTCGAACTCGATGAGGAAGATATGAAAGTTCTCGGGCGATCGGATGTACTCGTACCCTGCTAGGTTTTTAGTAAGGAATTGAGTTCTAGGTTTGTAGTAAGGACTTCAGTCCTTAGAGAAAAAATAAAGCCCTTACTACGAACTTTTTTAGTTGATGTTTTTTAGGATTTATGCTGAAACTTTGCCCGAAAGAAACAGCGTCAATGCTAACTACAGATAGGCTGCGTTTAGATGCTGACATCTACCGCCCCGATGCTGCGGGCGAATTTCCAGTATTATTAATGCGGCAACCTTACGGAAGGGATCTCGCCTCTACATTAGTATATTCCCATCCCGCATGGTACGCCAAACACGGCTACATCGTTGTCATCCAAGACGTGCGGGGACGCGGCACTTCCGAAGGCGAATTTAACCTATTTGTTAGCGAAACACAAGACGGTTTTGATAGCGTCAATCGATTTTAGATTTTAGATTTTAGATTTTAGATTTTAGATTGACCCCACGGATCAATGCGGGGGCTTGAGGATTTTCGATTTGAGATTTGGGATTGATTCCACGGATAAATCACGTGGCGGGTACCACCTTTGAAATTCTTGGTCAATTGGGCAGCGAATTTGCCGGGAAGTAACGGGAAAGTCGGAATGTACGGTTTTTCCTACCAAGGCCTGACTCAACTCTACACAGCAGCCGCTAAACCGAGGGCTTTAATCACAATTTGTCCGGCAATGGTAGGCTGCAATTTATACGCAGATTGGGCCTAGGGCGGCGGCGCGTTTTGTCTGCAATCAAATCTCGGCTGGGCAATTCAGCTAGCGGCAGAAACCGCTCGTTTAAAAGCCGATATTTCTGCCTATCAAGCGTTGTATGCAGCTTCGAGAAATCTCCCCCTATACGATACCGTGCCGGCGGGTCCTGAGATTATTAAAAATCTGGTACCTGACTCATATTATCACGATTGGTTGGATAATTATCGACCGAGCGAGTATTGGGAAAAGTTATCGCCAAACATTAAAGATTTAGACTTGCCCATGCTGCACTTTGGCGGTTGGTTTGATACTTATTTGCGGGGAACAATCCATCTTTACAAGGAAATGGCAAGCCGGAGTTCCTGTCCGCAGCATTTGATAATTGGCCCTTGGGCGCATTTACCTTGGGGGCGAAAAGTTGGAGCGTTGGATTATGGTTTGGCAGCTTCAAATCCTGTGGATGAGTTGCAAATTCGCTGGTTCGATCGCTTCCTCAAGGGAGTTGATACAGGAATATTAGACGAGTGGCAAATTTTACTATTTGAGATGGGGAGGAATGATTGGCGGACATTTGATAAATGGCCTAATAATCATAAATCTTATTTTTTAGCAAGTACCGGACTTGCCGCGATGAGAGAAGATGCGGGGATTTTAACAGAGAGTTGCGCGGATGTTGCCACTGATGATATATTCGTACATGACCAAGAATTTCAAAGGTGGTACCCACCACGTGATTTATCCGTGGAATCAATCCCAAATCTCAAATCGAAAATCCTCAAGCCCCCGCATTGATCCGTGGGGTCAATCTAAAATCTAAAATCTAAAATCTAAAATCGATTGACCCTTGGCGGCCGGTGCCATCCTTGGGAGGTCACGCTGCATTTCCTGCAGGTCCGATGGAGCGATCGGCTATTGACTGCCGCACCGATGTTTTAACATACACCTCGGCACCGCTAACAGCAGATTTGCACTTAGCTGGAGATATAATTGTCGAAGTGTTTTGCACAGCAGATGCGCCGAGTTTTGATTTGTGTGCGATACTTTCTGAGGTCAAAGATAGCGGCAGCGTCTACAATTTTAGTCAAGGTTTCGTGCGGGTGAATTCAGGTGAAAAACCTGTGATAATTGTGCTGCAAGCAACTTGTATGCAAATTGCCAAAGGTAATGCGTTGCGTCTGAGTTTGAGTGCGGCTTGTTTTCCCGCTTATGACGTGAATCCGGGAACGGGTGCGCCGGATGGTGAAGCGCGGGCGATCGATGCTAAAATTATCACGCTGACAGTAAGTTGTGGCGGAAATTGTCCCTCTCAAATTTTGCTGCCAATTGTCGATTAAACCTAAAATTTATCTAACTATGAGCGTTATTTTTCACATCACCCGCAGCCAACAGTGGGAACAAGCAAAACAAGTTCAATCTTATCGCGGAGATACGCTAGATTCTGAAGGATTTATCCACTGTTCGACTCTGCAGCAAGTTCTTAAATCTGCTAATAAATTTTTTGCGGGACAAACAGGATTGCTGCTGCTTTGGATTGACTCGGAAAAAGTAGAATCTGAAATTAAGTATGAATTGGCTGCGGGTGAGAATTACCCGCACATTTACGGGCCGCTGAATGTTGATGCTGTGTTGAAAGTTTTTGAGTTTGAACCGGGTGCAGATGGCAAGTTTGAATTGCCGCAAGAGTTAACAACAAGTATCAATGAACAGTCGCCGGGGGCGGGTTTATAGATATCGGGGATGTGAATTACAGATTGTTGGTGAAATCCGCCCCTACAAATGTTATGGTTAATTTACCGAGAGTTTCCGGGGCGGTTTTAGAGATATCCGGGATGTGAATATATCGTTTCGGGTTGCATCGGAATAATAAAATCGAGTCAACAGTTAACACTCAACCATTCAGTTTTTCGACCCGCCCGTCAACAGTCAACAGTCCACAGTCAACAGTCAACATCACGGACGGTGTAACCGGAAATGATATTACAGATTGTTGGTGAAATCCGTCCCGACAAATGTTGTGGTTAATTTACTGAGAGTTTCCGGGGCGGGTTTAGAGAAATCCGGGATGCGAATTACAGATTGTTGGTGAAATCCTTCCCTACAAATTTTGTTGCGATTGTTGCAAAATATCAATGGACATCAACCAACTCTGCCGCCAATTTCAGCGCATCTTCGCGAGTCGCAATTCTCCCCTCCACCCGCGCTAATTGAATCTCCATTAAAAATTGACCGATGCGCGGACTTCTGGGCAAATTTAAATATTCCATTAAATCATTGCCGCTAACTAATTGTGTGGGATGAGCAATAATATCATCCTGATCGAGATAGCGATTAATTAACAGTGAAATCTCCTCAACCGCAACTCCCGCAGCCACTGCCAAAACCGCTAAAACTGGAAATACTATTCCTAGATCCCGAAACAAAAAATACTGTTCTCGCAAAGACATTTGGGCGATAGGTTTTGCTGGCAATTTTGGCAAGTATTTCAAAAGCCCGATCGCACTTTTAATCTCCGCATTGCTGTACTTCAACCGCAGCAACTGGGTTTGGGCCATTGTCGGATCGGAATCTGCCAAAAGGGCCAACTTCGCAACCGCCAACAACGGCGTTTTAATCGTATCTCGAATCGATCGCGAAAATTCTCTCCCCAAATCTGGATAAATTGTCGCTAACTCTGCAGCAGACGCATCAATTTTGGTCAAAATATCAAAACGGTCGATCGCACTTTCAAACCAAATCGAAAACAAACCGTCTTCGCAACCGCGACAAATCCAAGGAACACCGTCAGGATTACTCAACAAATAACCCAATTCAGTCCGTACCCGTTCCACCGCTACCCGAGTCAACAGCGGCGCCAATTCCCGAATCGCAGATTGAGTTTCAGCTTCGATCGCAAAACCCAACTGCGCCGCTTGGCGGTAAGCTCTTAATAACCTCAGCGGATCGTCCTCCAAATTTGACCGCGAAATCATCCGCAGCAAACCCAACCGCAAATCAGTTTGACCGTCCAAAGGATCGATGATTTCTCCGGTAAAAGGATTGCAGGCGATTGCATTTATCCGAAAATCCCGGCGCAGCAAATCCGCCTCCAGAGTCCCCCCTTCCGCTTGCGCAAAATCCGCCGTACCGCCCGCAAACACCACCCGCGCAATTTGGCGTTTCGCATCCAACAAGACAAATCCACCTTTCGTGCGATCGGCAATTTTTCGAGCAGTCTTCACTGCCCGTGTTAGCATAACGAAATCCAAATCAAAATAGTGCGATCGGCGCCCCAGCAGCGCATCCCGCACCGCACCCCCCACCAGATAAGCAGGCGGTGTCAGCACTTCCAAATCAAACGGCCAAGTATCAGGAGATAATGCAGAGGGCAAACTAATCGGCATCGCAACAAAAATAAACAAACTTACAAACAATTAAGCTCTTGCTACGCTAGATTAACAGAAAGCTCGAAATTCACCAATCTTTTTGAAATGCACAGAGGATATCAAGAATGTGTATTTGTATTAACTGCCACTATGTAGACCGCTGCTTCACCTACCACGCCGTAGAAGAACAGCACGAACAGATTCACCTCACCGAAACACCCGATTTCGACCCCGTAGAACCCACCATCAACGTCAACATCCGTCCCCGCCAAGACGAAATTGAAATGGAATGGGATGTAGTCGGGTGTCAGAGTTTCAAGCAAGAGACCGGCAAATGGGCCTCATTGCGGCCCGGCGAACTCGTCCCGACTTAAGGAAGAAGTCATTAGTCAGCAGTCAGTAGTCAGTAGTCAGTAGTCAGTAGTCAGTAGTCATCAGTTATTTATTGGTTGTTGGTTGCTATTTGTTGTTTTTTATAGGTTTTTTGTGAGTTGTTGGCGATAACAACCAATAACCAATTCCCGATGCCCTGTTTTGCCAATGCCCGATGCCCAATTCCCAATTCCCCAATCTAAAATCTAAAATCTAAAATCCAATCCCCAATTCCCCAATCTAAAATCTAAAATCTAAAATCTAAAATCCAATGAGCTATTGCTTAAACCCAACTTGTCACAATCCGCAAAACCCAGGTGATGCAGAATTGTGCCAAAGTTGCGGCTCAAAATTGTTGTTAACTATTGACGCAGAAACCCCATCAGCATCTCGCTACCGAGCCATAAAGCCGATCGGACAAGGAGGCTTTGGCAGAACATTTCTAGCAGTTGATGAAACCAAACCTGTGATATTTTCGCAGTGCGTAATCAAGCAATCTTTCCCGCAAAATACCGCAGGCGAAAAAGCGGCTCAACTCTTTCACCAAGAAGCAGCCCAGCTAGAAACCTTGGGAAAACATCCCCAGATTCCCGAATTAATCGCGCATTTTGAACAAGACGGGAGACAGTATTTAGTACAAGAATTTATAGACGGCAAAAACCTAGCCCGAGAATTAGAACAAAAAGGAGCATTCACAGAAACTCAAATTCGGCAAATCCTCAACGATTTATTGCCAGTGCTCCACTTCGTCCACAAATCCAAAGTCATTCACCGCGATATCAAACCAGAAAATATCATTCGCCGCCGGCTATCTCCAGCCCCTTTATCGGCCTTAGAAAATTCCTATCAACCCTCTCCTTTCCAAAAAGATATTGTTTTAGTAGACTTTGGTGCAGCTAAGAAAGTAACAGCAACCGGATTGCCACAAACTGGTACAATCATCGGCAGTGCTGCTTATACAGCCCCAGAACAATTGATGGGGAAAGCAGTTTTTGCCAGCGATATCTACAGTTTGGGCGTTACCTGCATTCACTTGCTGACTGAAATTCCTCCCTTCGATTTGTTCGACAGTACAGAGGATTCTTGGGCTTGGCGAAATTATTTGAAGACTGCTGTTAGCGACGATTTGGGCCGCATCCTCGACACCATGCTCCAAAGTGCCACCAAGCGGCGCTACAGTTCAGCATCAGCAGTCATCCGGCACTTGAACCCCAAGCCGGTGTATTTAGACGCACAGCCGGTGCTAGACGCGCCGGAAACCCCAGCAGAACGGGTGGTTACACCTGCGCCTGGTGTGTCGCTTTTTACTCGCCAACAGCAAGCCGAAATTCAGGAAGCTCTGCAAGAGGCGATCGCCCCGTACCATGTTACAATCCAAGTCAGTCAAGCCAAGCAACAGCTCAATATCGTCATCAACAGAACCGAAGACAACCCCGTTTACTATCCGCACTTATCTCAAATAATTGCCACCAGACTCACGGATTTGCAGTTAAATAAAGTCGCAGCCGTTAAGCTGTTGGGAAGAGTCAACAATTCTCGCGTCCCCGAGTGGAAGCAAGTATTGCAAATCGATCCCAAGATTAAATTTAGAAACAAAATCCGGCGGCTGAAACACAATATATTACTCAAGAAAATCGCCCCTGTTACTACCCAAAAATTTTGGCTGCCGAAGTTGAAAACTAAGGATTTTTGGATTGATTCGCTAATGTTTGCCTTAGTTTGGTTTATCTTTGGCTCTCAAATAGTAATTTTTAATTCTTGGTTCGCGCTCATAGTTTCGTCGGGTTTTATGACCGTCAAGCATCAAGTTTCCCAAAATAAAGAATTTGCAAATAACAATTTATTTGCAAGTTTAGTAGTGCTGTTTTTGATGAGTGGGAGCATGGGGAATTCAAGGATTTTAAATACGGGAATATTTGGCATTCTTTTGGGTTGCTTAGTTGTGGCTTTGCCGCTGTTTTTTGTTAAGGAAAATTATCATTAATCGTGAATAGCAACCCCCTAGACGGAACATCAGTTAAAAAATACGGCTTAGCCCTGCACACAGCTAGTCGCGAACTCGGTTTAGCCATCAGCAACTTTGCCGGGGATTCTCGCTGCAAAACTTGGAATTTGGATCGCGATTTAGCTACTCATTTGCATCAGTATTTAGTCGAGTTTATTGAACCGCAAACTTGGGCGGATTTGGCTTTTATTGCGGTGGCGAAGGGGCCCGGAGGTTTCACGGGGACTCGCATGGGTATGGTGACGGCGCGGACTTTGGCTCAACAGTTGGATATTCCGGTTTTTGCGATTTCAACTTTGGCAGCTGTCGCTTGGGCTGCACATCCCCAACCCCCCCAAGCTTCGGAGGGGCTTTTGAGCATCGCACTGCAAATGCCTGCACAGCGGGGACAATTGTTTGGGGCTGTGTATTCAGTTAACAAAGATTCTGGTTTAACTGAGCTGTTTACCGATACGGTGATGACTCCTGAGTCTTGGCAGGAAAAATTGGAAAGTTGGGAAAATTCCTATCAGTTAATTGAAGTTGGCAGCGAGTTGGGTTGGTCGGTTTCTAGTGTGTTGGAATTGGCTTATTTGGAGTGGAAACAAGGAAATCGCCCTGATTGGTCGGGTGCTTTGCCTTATTACGGACAACATCCGGTTAAGGGACACTGAATCTAGGGAATAGGGCATTGGGAATAGGGAATTGGGCATTATTTCGTTTCAGTTAAATCAACTTGTAGAGTGCGTTTTTTTTCCGACCATGCCCGATGCCCTATTTGGCCGATGCCCGTAAATGATTTATAAGCAATTAAGCAGACTTGATATTGTTGTTTATTTCAGGGCGATACAAACTTCGAGGCAAAAAGTTAATGTTAGGGGGTCTGGGTTTTCGGTTCGCAATCGATCGATTTCATCAGGGTTACAGCCCCGAGATTCCATAAAATCGAGCATCCAGTTAGTTATCGCAGGGAGATCGATGTATTTGGCTCCGAGGCATACGGGGCAAGTTTCTGGGCTGAGGGTACCGGTGCCACCGCACTCGGGGCAATCCCAGTGCGTTTTTAGGGGATGGGAGGCAATTAGGATGTTGCTCATTTTAGGAAAAAGTACGTGAAGCATAGCTATCCGGTAGGGAATCGCACTACTCGCTCAGTTTAGCAATTGGGTCGCGTTTGCCAATTGTTTTGTATTCAGGAAAAAGACCGATCGCCCTTACTTCTTCCTGTCTTTACACTAAGCGGGCTAGTGACTAAAATTGACAAAAATACAAAAGGGGTGGCTATGTTCGATCGCACTCAATGGGTTTTGGCCGCTATGTCGATCGCACTTTCGCTTCAGTTAAGTCAGCCAGTTGCAGCAGCCGTGTCTGTTGGCAAAGTCGTACAAACAGCACAAACTAGCAGTAGCGAGGCTGCTGATAAAGTATATAAAGAAGGACTACAACTCTACCAGCAAGAAACAGCCGAAGCTTTAAAAGGTGCGATCGTCAAGTTGGAAGAAGCCTTAAAGTTGTATCGGCAAGCAGGCGACAATAGAGGGCAAGCACTTAGCCTCCTTGGTCTTGCCAAAATCTACTCAGACTTGGGAGAAAAACAGAAAGCTTTAGAATATTACAGCCAGTCGCTTTCCCTGAGTCGGGCAGTAGGCGATCGCCGTGGGGAAGCTATTACCCTCACCAGCATCGGCAGTGTCTACTCAGAATTGGGAGAAAAACAGAAAGCCCTAGAGTATTTGGGCCAGTCGCTTCCCCTGAGTCCGGCAGTAGGCGATCGCACTCTTGAAGCTACCACCCTCACCAGCATCGGCAGTGTCTACTCCCATTTGGGAGAAAAACAGAAAGCGCTAGAGTATTACAGCCAGTCCCTTCCCCTAAGACGGGCAATCGGCGATCGCCGTGGGGAAGCGAACACCCTCACCAACATCGGCTTAGTCTACTCCGATTTGGGAGAAAAACAGAAAGCCCTAGAGTATTACAGCCAGTCCCTTCCCCTGAGTCGGGCAGTAGGCGATCGCCGCGGGGAAGCTGCCACCCTCAACCACATCGGCAATGTCTACTCCGATTTGGGAGAAAAGCAGAAAGCGCTAGAGTATTACAGCCAGTCACTTCCCCTGAGACGGGCAACCGGCGATCGCGGTGGGCAAGCTGCCACCCTCAACAACATCGGCTTAGTCTACTCAGAATTGGGAGAAAAACAGAAAGCTTTAGATTATTACAGCCAGTCCCTTCCCCTATTGCGGGCAGTAGGCGAGCGCCGTGGGGAAGCTATTACCCTCACCAACATCGGCAGAGTCTACTCAGAATTGGGAGAAAAACAGAAAGCTTTAGATTATTACAGCCAGTCGCTTCCCCTGAGTCGGGCAGTAGGCGATCGCAGTGGGGAAGCTTACATCCTCACCAACATCGGCAGAGTCTACTCAGAATTGGGAGAAAAACAGAAAGCTTTAGATTATTACAGCCACTCGCTTCCCCTGACACGTGCCGTGGGCGATCGCGGCAGGGAAGCTAGCACCCTCAACAACATCGGCAATGCCTACTCAGAATTGGGAGAAAAACAGAAAGCTTTAGATTATTACAGCCAGTCGCTTCGCCTGAGACAGACAATAGGCGATCGCGACGGGGAAGCTAACACCCTCAACAACATAGGCCAAGTCTACTCAGCATTGGGAGAAAAACAGAAAGCTTTAGATTATTACAGCCAGTCGCTTCCCCTGAGTCGGGCAGTAGGCGATCGCGCCGGAGAAGCTCTCACCCTTTTCAACATGGCTTCTGCCAAACGCGCTCAAAACAATCCTACCGAAGCCCTCAACGACATTGAATCCTCTATCAAAATCATCGAAAACCTCCGCACCAAAATTGCTAGCCCTGAACTCCGCAGCTCATACTTTGCCACAGTACAAGACCGCTACGAATTCTACATCGATTTGTTAATGGAACTGCATAAAACTAATCCTAAGTCCGGTTATGATACAAAAGCCTTAGAAGCCAGCGAACGTTCTCACGCCCGCAGCCTCCTCGAACTCCTCCAAGAAAGTAACGCCAACATTCGCGAAGGCATTTCCCCCGATTTACTGCAACAAGAAAAGAGCTTGCAACAGCAACTTGATGCCATTGAAAAGCAGCGCATCGAAGCACTCAGCAGCCCCAATCCCAACGCAGCTAAAATCGCTGAAATCGACAAACAGCGCCTCGCACTGTTGCAAGAATATCAGCAAATTCAAACCGGGATTCGTACCGCCAGCCCCCGCTACGCTGCCCTCACCCAACCCCAACCTTTAACGCTCCCAGAAATTCAGAAACAGATTCTCGATGACAACACGATTTTATTGCAGTATTCCCTCGGCGCAGCTCGCAGTTATTTGTGGGTTTTAACATCAAGGGGACTAACTAGCTATGAATTGCCAAAACAGGTTGACATTGAAACAGCAGCCAGAGCTTTCCGCACGGCAATAACTAGCAAAGATGACAAATATATTCCCCAAAAACTTGCCGAAGCGAGTGCAAATCTGGGTCAATTAATTTTACAGCCCGCAGCATCCCAATTAGGAAACAAACGCTTGTTAATTGTTCCCGACGGCGTTCTGCACTATACTCCTTTTCCAGCTTTAACTATTTCCCAAACCGCAGGACAAAATACCAATCTTCCCTTAATTGTCGAACATGAAATTATTACTCTGCCTTCTGCCTCAACTCTCGCCCTTCTCAGGCAAAATTACGGAGATAGAAAACCACCAAGCCAAACTTTAGCAATTGTAGCAGATCCTGTTTTCAGTCCAGACGATGAAAGAATCAAAGGAAAAATCACCCAAGCAACAACAGAAAAATTAGAAGAAAATAACCTCGGTTTAAATCGATCGCTTCGTGCTTCTAATCGGCAATGGCCACCCGAACGCCTACCATTTACCCGCCAAGAAGCCCAAACAATATCCAGCTTATTTCCCTCAGATTCTAGCAGTCAAAAGATTGATTTTGATGCCAGTCGCACTACTGCTACCGACGGCAGTTTAGCTAATTATCAAATCGTTCACTTTGCCACCCACGGCCTTGCCAACAGCAAAAATCCCGAACTGTCAGGAATTGTGATGTCGATGGTAGATGACAAGGGCAATCTTGTCAATGGCTTTTTGCGCCTCACGGATATTTTCAATTTAAAACTGGCGGCAAATTTAGTGGTTTTAAGTGCTTGCCAATCGGGGATGGGGCAGAATATTAAAGGCGAAGGAATGGTGGGATTAACTAGGGGTTTTATGTATGCGGGGGCGCAGCGCGTGGCGGTGAGTTTGTGGAGTGTGGATGATGAAGGAACTGCTGTGTTAATGCAAAAGTTTTATCAAAAAATGGTGCAACAAAAGTTAGCGCCGGCGGCAGCTTTGAGGGCGGCACAGATCGAAATGATGCAGCAGGAAAAATGGCAGTCTCCCTATTATTGGGCGGCTTTTACCCTGCAAGGCGAGTGGAAATGATATACAGCACTTTTGCTGGTAAGTAACTACATAGCACTTGTAGGGACACCGCACCGTGCCCATTGGTGTCAACTTAACGTTAAACAGGTAGTCCGACAGTCCGACAGGGAATGAATTCCCTGCCTCAAAGCTAAAGTCCTCTAAAGAGGACTGAGAAAAAGCATTTTTGGCATTGCTAATTCACGGTATAAATCAACTTTTCTCGGAAGTTATAAAACTCACCATACTTGTCTTATAGCAATTGGGAAATCAGCATTCCTACCTGTACTCAGCAACGCCGAATGTTTAAACTCATTAGTCCTCATAGCGAGGACTTTAGCTATAAGCCCCGTGGAATTCATTCCCTGGCGGACTACCGGGTGGGCGGCCTGACAGCTTAAGTTTACACCAATGGGCACGGTGCCGTGTCCCTACGGGGATCGAAGCTCCGGGTGTACTTCATAAACGTGGAATCTGCTGTATGACTTTTATGAACTCAAAATTATGAAATTTATGAATTGACTTAAAAATCAGCCTGTTTCATAATGTTACTGAACTCGTGTCAGTAAGCCGCAGGAAAAACTCCTACAGCGTCTTAATATATGGAAAATCGACTGACTCAAACTCAACTAACGCAAATAGTAGCTGAAGTAGAACGCCTTTCTAATCTCCGGCAATCTCAACTTAATTCCGAAGAAGTCAAAGAAATTTTGCAGGAATTGAGATTGCCTCCCGAGTTGCTAAATGAAGCTTTAATCCAGTTGCAGCGTCGGGAAGCACTGGCCCAGCAGCAGCGGCGAAATCGCTGGATTGCAGGAGGATTGGCTGCGGCTGCGGCGGGGGCGATCCCAATTACCGGATGCTACATTCAGCCAAACCGACAAGCGATCGATCGCGTTTCAATTCAACAAAATCGCATAACTTCGGTGCAGGATGATGGTGGCAATTTGACAGTTATTTCCCGCCAAAATAATCCTGAAATATTTTATCGTACTACGTTGAAAGATGCACCGATCGGGAAAAAACTCTCGTTATCTTGCGATTGGATTGACCCCAGCGGTCAAGTTGTCAAACAAAACCACTATCAGACTCGCCAAATCGACAAACCTATCTGGAATACTCACTGCCGCTACCAAATTGGTACTGCTGCTGCTACCGGAAATTGGCAAGTTAAAATGTTCCTTGAAAGTCGTGAGATCGGCAGTGCATCCTTTGAAGTTAAATAATTATAAAAAACTCGCCTATGGATAAATTTTAATATGGGAATCACCAACAAACAGCGTCAATTTTTAGGATACTGGGGCTGCGACTCTCGCCACAAATTGGAAGCGCTGCTGGCGAAAAGTATCAGCCAGTCTGTGAGAGAAATTCCTGTTCAAAAAGTCGAGGATTTTTCCATTTTCTCCACCGCCGGCGACCCAAATCACCCCATTTGGAATGTTGCTAGTACCGAAATCGATCGCGCGCCAGACTTGCCGACCAAAAAGGGCGATTCCCTACCCTTCGGGAACCCCTGCGGGGAACGGGATAGCTATGCTTCACCTACTTTGCAAATCGCCGCCCTCTCAGCATCTGGACTATGTACTTATCCATCAACTAACGGTTGGCTGTTACCTGATGCCTGGGTAAACGTTCGAGAAAATTGCCTGATTTTGGGAAGAGAACCCTTCGGACGAGTAACGCTTTACTGGACGCAAATCGGGCAAAGTATTTGGTTTGCATCGAGCTTGCAACTGCTTTTAAATATTTGTGAACACCCAGAGGTAAGCATTCCCGGTTTATATGGTTATAGCTGTTTTTCCTATGTCCCAACTCCTTTAACTCCTGTCAAAAATGTGTTCGCAGTTCCCGCAGGAACCGAATTGAGTTGGGAGTGCGATCGAGCTAGCGGTGTCATTTTTGAACCCCAATCAAAACGCTTGTTGGAATGGGGAGAAAGTTCAGAAAAAATCCAAGACGAAGCAGAAGCGATCGCACAATTGCAAAACTTACTTAAAGATGCAGTTGAGCGCCAAATTTCCGATTTAAACAGCAGTGAAACTGTCGGAGTATTTCTATCAGGCGGTTTAGATTCCTCAGTTGTCGCAGCTTTATTAGTAAAAGCCGGAGTCAAAGTGCGCGCTTATACTCTCGACTTTGGCGAAGCCGGAATTCCTGAATATCCTTGGGCAGAACAAGTTGCCGACTCGCTGAAAATTCCCTTAGTAAAAGTAGATGCCAGGCCGCACCGGATTAAACAAGTTTTGCATTCTGCAGTGAAAGCTTTAGATTTACCTTTTGGCGACGGAGTTACAGTGCCGCTGTACCTTTTAAATGAAGCTGCGAGTCAAGAAACCGATATCGTTTTCAACGGCGAAGGCGGCGATCAGTTATTTGCGGGATGGACGAATAAACCCCTGATTGCAGCGGGTATTTATCAAGCCGCAAATCCAGCCGGAGACGAAGCTTTTGCCCTGCAATACCTGCGAACTTTTCACCGGATGTGGGGATACGAAACAAAAGTTTACCAGCCGCAAATTTACACTCAAATTCAGAATTTGCACCCTCAAGATTGGCTGCTAGAGGCACTTAATCCGGCTAGAGGCGGGTCTTTGCTCCATCGCCTCCGCCGCGCGGGGCTGATGCTCAAAGGCGCGCAGAACATCCATCCCCGTGCTGCTAATTTAGCTCTAGCTTTTGGTCTGAAAGTGCGATCGCCCTTTTGCGATTTTGCCTTAACAGACTGGACGTTTAAACTGTCAGGAGAATTGTGTTTGCGGGGTGCTTGCGAGAAATACATCCTCAAACGATCCGTGGAAAATTGGCTGCCTGCGGAAATAGTTTGGCGGGAAAAACGGGGTATGGGGGTTCCCTTAACCTCCTGGTGTTTTAATGAATTTTGGCATCAAATTGGCGATTGGTTGAACCCTGCCGTGCTGCAGTCAGAGAAACGCTGGCAACCCGATTTAGCTGCTCAAATTGTGTCCGGCAAATTCGCAGCGGGAATTCAAGGCCGCCGCATTGGCGAAATTATTTGGCTGTTAATTATGTGGCAAATTTGGCGATCGCAAATTTTAGGTGAGGATGTGAAAAGAAAGTCTTGGAATCATCCGTTTTGGTTGCCTCGCTCAGTTTGGAATTACTGCCAGCGGTGGGCAGAATAAAATCAACATCTTTTATCAACCCTTGCCCTTCTCTTCTCTTCTCTTACTTTGTGTCCTAGCGCTTACGCGCGGCTTCGCCTAACGCGTCGAAAGCGGTTCGTTAAAAAAGTCTTGTTAGCAACTCAAATAAAACAGATATATGTCAACAATTGCCGAGCGCCAATCAATTTTCCAACAAGCACCTTTTACTCTTTCCCTAGCTCAAGACTTATTAGCTAGCTACGGTTCGCCGCTTTACGTTTATCAAAGCGATATTTTGCGCCGGACTATCGCCCGCATTACTAAAGCAATTTCCTATCCGCGCACTCAATTTTGTTTTGCCAGCGTCACGAATGGCAGCGTCGCACTGCTGCAAATTTTTCGGGACAGCGGGTGGGGACTGCACGCCAATACACCGGGAGATATTTATTTAGCAATTCAGGCAGGTTTTGCACCCAAAAACATTGTTTACAGCGGCAGCAATTTGCACCAAAATGAGATGGAACAAGTTCTCAAATGGGGTGTCAAAACTCTGAATTTCGACAGTCTTGCTCAGTTGCAGTTGTGCTGTGAAGTTTATCAATCTCTCAGGGAAAACCAACAGATTTTAGAACCGCCTCGTTTGGGTTTGAGACTGAATTTGCCCGAACTAACTGGAGACAGTCGCATTGGAGTGCGATCGCCAGAATTTCCACAGGCGATCGCCATAAGTAGAACAGCCGGATTAAAGCTCAGCGGCTTGCATTTCTATCGCGGTACTGGCACTAATTCTACCGCAGCTTTTACTCAAGTAATTGATACTATAATTGCCGTAGCGCAGCAATTGCCAGATTGGGAATATCTCGATTTTGGCGGCGGTTTTGGCTATCCTTACCGCAGCGGGGGTACAGCCTTTGACTGGGAACTGTTCGGAGCAGAATTAACGCGCAAAATTAGCCAACTCGATCGCGAAATTGAGTTAATAATTGAACCAGGGCGATCGGTTGTAGCAGGATGTGCTACTTTGCTCGCTCAAGTTGTTTCGACAAAATGGCAGGAAGCCAAACAAATTGTCGGTGTAGATACTACTGTTGCTAATCTTTCAGTGCCGTCTGTTCACGGCAGTTATCGAGAGATTTATACCTGGAATTGCCGGGAGTCTCTACATCTTACTGATGTTTGCGGCAATACTACTTATTCGCGGGATTATTTGGGTAAAAACTGTCAACTGCCCGCTTTGGCGATCGGAGAAATTCTGGCTATTTTAGATGTGGGGGCTTACGGATATGCGATGTCGTCGCATTTTTTACACCGTCCGAGGCCAGCGGAAGTGCTGTTAGAAAATAGCCAACACCGCCTAATTCGCCGCCGGGAAGATTACAGAGTTTTGTTAGCAAATCAAGTTTTTTGAATCATCAACAGGAGACTTTTATGAAATGCATTAAATGCGGAACCTACAATTATTTAAGAGACCGCAGCATCAATAGCGGTCGCTGCAAAAGATGCCATTATCGGTTTGTTTTTGAATCAACTACTATCAATGGTGTCAAAATAACTGACGCCATGTTTGCCAAGGCGATCTCTGATATTTCAGTGAACGATACGTTGTTTTTTACTCTCCAACAGTTATGTTATTTTTTTGGCAAGCAATTCAAACAAAAAATTCCTAAACCCAGAAGAATATACCACCTAGACGGTCACCAAACATATAACAAAGCACAAACTTTTTCGATTAATTTTTCTCAGTGTCAATCCTGTATTAATCAATGGAAAGCAATCTACCCGATCGCAAAAATGCTACCGCCTCCCCGCGATACCAATGAAAATGCTACCGTCAGTCCTGATGTCAGCGCTTACAGTTTTGACAGATTGGTTGTGTGCGATCGGCCGGAAATTGCCCAATTTTTAATCGCCAACAATTTTCACTTTGAAAACAACTGTGCAGTCCTCAGCGTTACCGGATATCCTCAAAGTATCTTTGACATAATAATGCAAATGCTGCGCCGAAATCCCGACTTAAAAGTGTACGCTTTGCACGATTGCACTCCCAGAGGAATTGGTTTAGTTAACCAACTGCGCACCAGTCCTAATTGGTTTCAAAATAGCAGCGCGATAATTATTGATATCGGACTCGTCCCCTGGCAAATTATTGCTGCTGGCGAGAGTATGCTTGTTTTAAATTCTTCGGAATATGCACGAGATGCTGTACAGTTACCGCCAGAAATTCGTCAAGATTTATTATCTGAAGAATTGGAGTGGTTGGAAGCAGGTAATTTTGTAGAATTGGAATCGTTGAGGCCTCAAAGACTGATTCAAATTCTGAACCGGGGAATTGCCGAGAGTCGAAATTTAGGCAGGGACGGTCGCTGTTGTATTCTACTAGGAGATGAGGAGAGTTCTATCTATGTTGTTGACAGTTTTGGTTGAGGTTTGTAGCGCTGTTAGTAGAAAGCGATACCTTTTGTTAGCCGATCGAGTTTTTTGAATCATCAATAGGAAATTTTTATGAAGTGCATTAAATGCGGAACTGACAATAAGTTAAAAGACCGCAGAATCAATAGCGCTCGCTGCAAAAGATGCCAGCATCGGTTTGTTTTTGAATCAACTACTATCAATGGTGTCAAAATAACTGACGCCATGTTTGCCAAGGCGATCGCAGATATTTCAGTGAACGATACGCTGTTTTTTACTTCCCAACAGTTATGTTATTTTTTTGGCAAGCGATTCAAACAAAAAATTCCTAGAGTGTTCTACACAACTACAACATCCGAAACTGTTTACCGACCCAAAAATGGAATTGTTTGGGAAGTTTTGGGATGGCTAATTATAGCATTAGGACTCATTTGTATTGTAGTATTAACTTCTACACTTTCCCTTAAACTCTTGGTAATATCCTCTTATCTTGGGATAAAACTTATCAATTCTGGACGCCCAAAAGTCAGAACAATATACCACCGACACGCTCACCAAACATCTAACAAAGCACAAACTTTTTCGATTAACTTTTATCAGTGTCAATCCTGTATTAATCAATGGAAAGCAATCAACCCTATCCCAAAAATGCTACCGCCTCCCCGCGATACCAATGAAAATGCTACCGTCAGTCCTGATGTCAGCGCTTACAGTTTTGACAGATTAGTTGTGTGCGATCGCCCGGAAATTGCCCAATTTTTAATTGCCAACAATTTTCACTTTGAAAACAACTGTGCAGTCCTCAGCATTACCGGATATCCTCAAAGTATCTTTGACACAATAATGCAAATGCTGCGCCGAAATCCCGACTTAAAAGTGTACGCTTTGCACGATTGCACTCCCCGAGGAATGGGTTTAGTTAACCAACTGCGCACCAGTCCTAATTGGTTTCAAAATAGCAGCGTGATAATTATTGATATCGGACTCCTCCCCTGGCAAATTATTGCGGCTGGCGACAGTATGCTTGTTTTAAATTCTTCGGAATATGCACGAGATGCCGTACAGTTGCCGCCAGAAATTCGTCAAAATTTATCCTCTGAAGAATTGGAGTGGTTGGAAGCAGGTAATTTTGTGGAATTGGAATCGTTTAGTCCTCAAAGACTGATTCAAATTCTGAACCGGGGAATTGCCGAGAGTCGAAATTTAGGCAGGGACGGTCGCCGTTGTATTCTACTAGGAGATGAGGATAGTTCTATCTATGTTGTTGACTGTTTTGGTTGAGGTTTATAGCGCTGTTGGTAGAAAGCGATACCTTTTGTTAGCCGATCGAGTTTTTTGAATAATCAATAGGAAATTTTTATGAAGTGCATTAAATGCCAAACTGACAATAAGTTAAAAGACCGCAGGGCCAATGGGGGTCGCTGTCTACGATGCAACCATCAGTTTGCTTTTGAACCGACTGCAATGACTGGTGTCAAAATAACTGACCCGATGTTTGCCAAGGCGATCGCTGATATTTCTGTTAACGATACCCTGTTTTTTACTCCCCGACAGTTATTTTACCTTTTAGACCAGCGATCGAGACCAGAAATTTATGAAGAGTTCTACACAATCCCAGGATACCTAATTATTAATATAGTTTCGAGTATCTTTGTTGCTATGTGCACAGCAGCTCTATTTGCTGAAGGGAGTCTAGCTTTCATTTTGGTAATGTTTGTAATAAATAGTTTATTGATTTCCGGAACTTTTACTGCTAGCCGTTCTAGCAAGTATCCGTACAAACAACGCCAGAAATTTGCAAAAAAATTGCAACTTTGGGGAGGAATAGTTGTGGTATTTGGAGTTGGTGTAACTCTGCTATTAAGTGACTTTCCGCTGTTTTTAGCTAGCTCTGCTATCGGGCTGCTATCTATCTATTTGGGTAGCAAAAAAGTTGAAAAGAAACCTGCAAATAGTCAACATTCTACTATTGAGTTAAATCAGTTTCAAGGCTGGCTTAATACTTGGACAGCAATTAACTCTATGACTAAATTGCTACCATCTCCCCGCGCTCTAAATACAAATACCGCGGTTAGTCCCGATGTCAGCGCTTACAGTTTTGACAGATTAGTTGTGTGCGATCGCCCGGAAATTGCCCAATTTTTAATTGCCAACAATTTTCACTTTGAAAATAACTGTGCAGTCCTCAGCATTACCGGATATCCTCAAAATATCTTCGACACAACTATGGAAATGCTGCGCCGAAATCCTGACTTAAAAGTCTACGCTTTGCACGATTGCACTGCCCGAGGAATTGGTTTAGTTGACCACCTACGCACCAGTCCTAATTGGTTCTCAGATAGCAGCGCGATAATTATTGATATCGGAATTCTCCCCAGGCAAATTCTTGCGGCTGGCGACAATATTTTTGTTCTAAGTTCTGAGAGTTCGGCACGAGATGCTGTACAATTGCCGCCAGCAATTCGCCAAGATTTATCCCCTAAAGAATTGGATTGGTTAAAATTAGGTAATTTTGTGGAATTGGAATCCTTTAGTCCTCAAAAACTGATTCAAATTCTGAATCGAGGAATTGCCGGAAGTCGAGATATAGGCAGCGATGACAGCAGTTTGATTCTGCTAGGCGGTACGGAGAGTTCTATCTATGTTGTTGACAGTTTTGGTTGAGGTTTGTAGGGCTACGGGAAAGGACACGGCAGTGCCGTTTCCCTACCGATGAAATAGAGGACACGGCAGTGCCGTTTCCCTACCGATGAAATAGAGGACACGGCAGTGCCGTTTCCCTACCGATGAAATAGAGG
>NZ_JAUBVJ010000020.1:73729-99026 GCF_036702785.1 Microcoleus sp. AR_TQ3_B6
ACACGGCAGTGCCGTTTCCCTACCGAAAAGATATTACTTATTACCTTGCAGCCAAATTTCTAAACTCGTCAACAGCCACAGCTTAACGCCGTAACGCCCCCAGGTATCTCCTTCATAGTCTAGCCATTGACCTATCAAAGATTGGTTGAAATAAGGAGCGATCGCAGCTTTTTTCGACAGCAGCAAACCCTTAGCCTCTCGCTGCCAAAACTTCTTAAATCCCAACTGTACGGGAACCAGCATCCCGCTTTTGGGCCTGTCTAAAATTTGAGCGGGCAGAAGGTTTGCAACCGCTTGTTTTAAAACAGCTTTCTCCACAACTCCCGATAGTTTGTATTCCGGTGGAACAGTCATGCTCAAGTCAACTATTCGCTGGTCGAAAAGAGGCGATCGCCCGTGCAAATCCGCAGCTTGAGTCAAGTTGTTCACTTTGGTCAAAATCTGGTCTGCCCCCTTAAATTTAATATTTAAGGCCATTAATCGATTGAGATAATTGCCGCTGGCATTCAAATCCGCACTAAATACCGAAGGTTCTGTTTTTACCGCCGCCAAAATTTCCGGTTTTAACAGTTGAGGCAAATCGGCCGCGCACTTTTGAAAAGAGATTAAATAGGCTGGCAGCGAATCCAAATTAGTGACAGAATTGTACAAGCTATTAATTAGCATCGGTTGATTTTTCGGTCCGCCAAAACAGGGGTCGCCGCCTTCGCCGTTGAGGACAACTTCGACAGATTCTCGCGCCATTCTTGCTAATAGCAAGTTTGGCACTGTCAGCGGGTCGCCGATCGGATCGTCTAAATAGGCCATCGTTTCTGGCAACTTTTCCCACATATCCCGAAAGCTAATTTCTAAAATGTGGTGTTGAGTTTGGCAGTGTTCGGCAACTAAACTGGAAAACTCTAATTCGTTGGCGCATTCTGCACCAAAATGAATTGAGTAAGTGTGAACTGGTCGATCGTGAAATTTAGCAGCTAAAGCAGCTATGCAGCTAGAGTCTAACCCGCCGGAAAGAAAGACGCCTACAGGTTGATTTGCAGGCAAATATTCTCGGACAATTTCATCTAAAAGAGAGCGCAATCTCGCGCCGTGCCATTCTAAAGATTGTTCGGCTTCGGCAACTTGTTCTCGGAGTTCCCAGTAAGCGGAAATCGTCTCGTCAGGGAAGCTCAAAACGGTTCCTGGGCGCACTTCTCGCACTTGCTGCCAGAGGGTACGATCGCCCGGAACGAAGGAGCAGCAGAGGTAATCTCGCAGCGCTGTCAGGTCGATCGCCCTTGAATGGTATGGTGCGATCGCCCTTTGTTGAGGAGCAATCCAGCGAGTCGCGCCAACATTAGTGTAGTAGAGAGTGCGCGCCCCCGTGCGATCGCGCGCCAGCCGCAAAACTTGCCCTTCTCTGTCCCAAACCGCAAAGGCGAACATACCCGCCAGCATCGGCAAACATTCAACGCCCCAGCCTTCCCACAGTTGAGCGACTAATTGGCGATCGCACCCCTGCCAACTATTAGCAGAAATCCCCACTCTTTCCAGCAATTCTAATCGGTTGCTCAGCCAAATATCGCCGACAACTGCAAATTTTTCGGAGGGACTTAGAATTATTTGAGTGTTTGGGTTTGAGCAAATAATAGCGATTCGACCTTCTCGCCACGCTGTATTATCTTCTATCCCGTCTGTTTTTCCCCAAGCTATCCGCCAACTTGAGGCAAATTCAACCAGAGGATTTCGAGGGAGAGAGGATTTTTGTTTTTGGCTAGTTTTATAATTTAGGAAGGATTTTTTATTGCTCATTTTTGCGAAATCAAGATAATTTTAAATAATCTCAATTATAACAGAGCAAGGACTTACGCACTCCGACCAAAGAAACCGGGTTTTTTTCTAAATCTGCGGGCTGCAACAAAATATTTTCGCAAAAAAACCCGGTTTCTCGTCACCCGTGCGTAAGTCCTAATCAAAAAAGGGTTTATCGCCCGCTAGCTCAAGCCTCCCGCAATTTACGGCCCCGCGCTTTATCCCGAAGTTGTGGAGTCGCCATCCGCAACACAAAATCCAGCAACCAAGGCGCAAGTCGGTGACACCAAACTGCTAGATGACTTTGCCATCCTACCAAAATTTCCGGCGCATCTTTGTGCAATCCCGCGACAAGTGCTAGGGCGACTTTTTCGGGAGTTGTGGGCACTACCCACCGGAATTGCTCCAAGTCTCGCACCATGTCGGTATCTGTTAGGGATGGGAGCAAAGCTGTGACTCGAACATTGTACTGACTTAACTCGCTGCGCAAAGCTTGGGTGAATCCCAAAATCGCAAATTTGGTAGCAGAATAAGTCGCCATTGTCGGAGCGGCAATTTTTCCCATCAAGCTCGAAACATTGACGATTGTTCCCTCTTTTTGAGCCGCCATTCGCCGAGCTATCAAGCGGGTAATTGTGTAGGTTCCGAGCAAGTTTAAGGCGATTTCTGACTCGATTAAGGGCAGCGGGGAACGCAAGAATGATGCTTGGTGCGCGACGCCCGCACAGTTGACTAGCAGGTGAATCGGGCCGTAATCTCGCCAAGCTTGGGCGATCGCAATATTCACCGCTACTGACTGAGTTAAATCCAATGCTAGCGGCACTATTTCTGTGCCAAAAACATCGATTTCCTCTGCCAGTTCAATTAATTGCTTGCGGTTGCGCGCCACAATCACCAAACGTTTGACTCCTTGTCGCCCTAATTCCAGGGCGATCGCTCGCCCAATTCCGCGCGAAGCTCCTGTAACAAGAGCTGTTTTTCCTTGAAGTTGCATAGATTAAACCTTTTGGTAGATACTCACCGCGGCACGGAGTTATGAGTTTTGAGTTGTGAATTATCAGTTATGAGTTGAATATTTTGGCGGTAACAACTCATAATTCATAATTTTGGGAAAGCCTATCTTTTTTCGATAGACCTCATTTATTTGTGGGGTTAACTCAAAACTAAAAACTGTTGAATCGCTAACGTGCGCGTGAGTTGAACTAAACTTTTGGTGTGCCAGAAATCAGTCACATATCTGGTCTTTTAACCTCATTCGAGCAGACCGAGCCCAAATGAGAAAACCTAGTCGGGAATTATGCCAAAGCGGGCTTTATTACCGCTTTTTCTTCAGTTCGCGGAGGCGGACTTTGCCTGTGTAGCCGCGAATTCGCCGGATATTCACCGCGAATTTGTCATTGAGCGGGGTTCTCGAACCCCTCTTTCTTCAGTCCGTGGAGGCGGACTTTGCCTGTGCAGCCGGGAATTTATGCGCCGGGAATATTCGCCGGGATTGGTTAGTCGCCAGGGCTTGATTACCCCTCTTTTTTTAGTCCGCAGAGGCAGACGATATCCTGTGCCGCGGCGACTTAAAATCCCCGGGGATTCCTGCGAATTGGCACAGGATAATTGAGCAATGCAGATTATCAATTCCACACCTCCTAGATATGAGAATTTCCTATCTACACACACCTTAACAACTTGACAGAGAAGCGGCAACAATTTTTAATAAATCTTCCGCAACACTTCTTTACAATTTTCTCATACTGCCGATTTCCAAGTGCCGTGAAAGCTCAAAGGTATGACACCGGGCAATTCTAGCTGGCAAACAGGGGAATCTGAAAGTCTATCGCTGTCAAATATCCAGACTTCGCTGCTGTCAGAATTGCCGTCGTAAACAACTGTCAAAATCCAACCTTTGTCTGACGAAATATCTGGAACGTAGATGGGCTCGGCGGGATAGCGATTTTCGCCACAGTCGGCAATTGTGAGATTGCGGCTTTGCGTGTCAAAACGGGCGATCGCACCATAACGTTCCGGTACAATATCAACGTCAGGCCGATACATTGCCAGATAAATATACCGCGACTCTTGCCCTATTTCGGCAGCAGGTACCGTCGGAAACTCGCAAGGTTGATCCAACAATTCTTCTGTTGCTGTCACTTTCGCCGTCTGAGGATTGAGATGCACCCGCCACAGGGAACCCTCCGCATCAGTGCGAGTTTCACCCGCCGCTACTTCTTTCAGCCGCCGATTAGTTTGAAAGTCCGGGAAGCGCACAAAATCAACCGCCACCGAACCATCTTCCTTGACAAAACCGTTAGCAAAATGCCACTGAAACCAAGGTGCGGTTTCGCCGCGACTAACTAAAGATAGAGTTTCCGAGTCAACCACTAATATCTGCGTTCCTAACTCCGGTTTCCATTCAAAAGAGTCGCCGTAACTGCTAATTCCAGCTAATACTGGCAAAAATTTGAGTCGTACTGGCGGCACAAAAAATATTAGATACTTTCCAGCCAAAACAAAATCGTGCATCAGGGGAATTCCATCTAAAGCAACAGTTGCTTTTTCCACGATTTTGCCTGTAGGAGCGCTTTTATACAGATTCAACTTTGTACTCACACCCGGTGTAATTCCAAAGTTAAAAATATTGCCTGTAATCGGGTCACGCTTGCAGTGAGCGGAATAGGGAAATTCTCCTGCTGAATTTCCTAAATTATCGATGCCAATAGTTTCTAAAGTTTGCAAATCGAGGCTGTGAGGCGGGCCGCCTTCCCACAAAGCTAAAAGGCGATCGGGCAAAGCTAAAACAGAAGTATTGGCAGCATTTTTAATAGGTTTCGTCCACCGCAACCACACTGGACCCGGTGCTGTCATGCCGTAATTAGTGTAGAGAAATTTATCAGATTTTTTCTCAGCTTGATATTCCGCTGTCTGCACGTAGCGATAAACAGCAGCAGCACCGGCATCGGTAAAATGTACTGCCAAAATTGCACCGTCGCCGTCAAACCAATGTCCCACAGTCATGCCGCCGCGTTCCAAACGTGCGGGCCCGTTGCGGTAGAGAGTGCCGCGCAATCCTTCGGGAATTTTACCGCTTTTAACCAATAGCGGAGTCAGCGGAAACTCTGCCGCCGGACGGGCTAAAGCTTGAGCCCAAGATTTTTTAGCTGAGATTTTAGTCTTTGTTTGCATTGGAAACTCGCAATTTTCAACTGATATGGCAGAGATTTTGCTATACAATTATAGCACAAATTATCTATAACACTTCTCGCGTGAGCCATTCATCAACGAATTAACAATTGCTCAATCCCCCAATCTCAAATCTAAAATCTAAAATCCCAACCTGTACCTCACTTAATCGAACAAGGGTATAACACCTATGACTCTCCGCCGCCGTGTTCTGCTCAGAACTTTTGGGCTGACTGCTATTGGTACTCAGCTTTTGCCGTTAGCCCAAACTAACCTATCTCCCAAAAGTGCGATCGAGCCGCGCCGCCTGCAAGTCGGCGATACTGTAGCTTTAATCAATCCTGCCGCTTTCAACTACGAAAAAGAAGTGCAGCCATTTTTTAAAGTTCTGGATAAGCTGGGTTTAAAAGTTAAATTGGGACAGCATTTTTACGACCGCTACGGCTATTTAGCAGGCAAGGATGCCGATCGCGCCGCCGATGTCAACGCAGCCTTTGCCGATGACGAGGTGCGAGCTATTTTTACCGGGATGGGCGGCTGGGGCTGCGGTCGGATCTTGCCACTCCTGGATTACAATATTATCCGCAACAATCCTAAAATTATTATGGGATTCAGCGATATTACTGCGCTGTTATTGGCGATTTATGCTAAAACTAATATTGTTACTTTCCACGGCCCCTTAGGCGTGTCAAATTGGAGTCCCTTTACAGTAGATTACGTCAAAAAAGTTTTGTTTGAGGGAGGTTCGGTGACGCTGCAAAACTCCAAAAGCGTGCAAGTTGAAACAATCTGGCGCGGAACAGCTAGGGGAAAATTAATCGGTGGCAATTTATCAGTTATAGCAGCAATGGTGGGATCGGCTTATTTGCCGGAGTGGGAAAATAGTATTTTGTTTGTCGAGGAAGTTGGCGAAGAAGTTTATCGAATCGATCGAATGTTGACGCATCTCAAATTAGCGGGTATTCTCGATCGCATATCCGGTTTTATTTTCGGACAGTGTACCAAGTGCGAAGCGGAAAAACCCCAAGAGTCCCTAACCTTACCTCAAGTCTTGTCAGACCACATTCGTCCCTTGAAGATTCCCGCCTGGTACGGTTCAATGGTGGGACACATCCGCGATAAGTTCACTTTGCCGATCGGCAAACAAGTCGAAATTGACGCAAATTCTGGTACAATCAAACTGTTAGAATCCGCCGTCAATTAAATCATGCACTCTTCTCGAGCTTCCCGAGGCAGAGCCTCGGGATCTGCGTTCCCAGGCAGAGCCAGGGAACGAGAAATAAATTAAACACACTCATCAGAAATATCGTGAAAAAAACCGCACAATTCCTTAAACCATTAACAGTAATAATCCTGACAATTATTTGCCTGTTGCCGCTCAATGCCTGTGCAAAAGCAAATAAAATCGCCAACAGCGACACCATTTACCAGCAGCGAACCGTCCACAATCCCGACGGAATCGGCAAATTTTACATGGGTCGAGAAATTGCCCAAGTCATGGGATATCAAGGCGCTGGTTGGCTGGAAAGACCGTCTCGCGGCATGGAAGAAAAATCAGCTCGATTAGTCAACAATCTTGATTTAAAACCAACCGATATTGTAGCAGACATTGGAGCGGGAACGGGATATATTAGCTTTCGCATCGCTCCCTTACTTCCACAAGGAAAAGTTTTAGCAGTTGACGTGCAGCCGGAAATGATTAATTTTATAGAATTGAATAAACAAGAAAAAAATATCGCTAACGTTGAGCCAGTTTTGGGAAATATCGACAATCCGAATTTGCCGGAAAACAGCGTGGATTTAGTTGTGATGGTCGATGCTTATCACGAATTTGCATATCCCAGAGAAATGATGCAAGGAATTGTGAAAGCACTCAAACCGGGAGGCCGCGCGGTATCGATCGAGTATCGGGGCGAAAACCCCCTGATTCCCATTAAAGGTTTGCACAAAATGACGCAGAAGCAGGTGAAAAAAGAAATGGCAGCCGTTGGTTTAGTATGGAAAGAGACAAAAGATATGTTACCTCAGCAGCATTTGATGGTGTTTGAGAAACCATCTCAAATTTAGCCGCCAAACCGAGCGATTGCATACCATTTTTCATCATTTTTGTCAAGGTACAAAAGACGTATTTTTTAGGCGCGCGGGCGCTCGGTCAAACATACTAAGCCTTAAGTAACCCTTAAGATGGACATTTTACTAAAAATACCATTTACAATTAAAAATTGATAACCCAGAGGCGCTTCCTTCATTTTACAAGCGAAGAAGTGTCGCTATTAAGAAGTACCAGCGTGAACATTCCAAGTTCCATCCTCACCATGCTCGCCGGCATCGTAGTGACTCTGATCAGTCTCTGGTACGGGCAGAATCACGGTTTACTACCGATCGCCGCCTCTGATGAAGCATCCGAGATCGACGCACTCTTCAATACAATGATGACCATTTCCACTGGATTATTTATCATGGTTCAGGGAGTGCTGATCTATGCTGCAATTAGATATCGCCGCCGTAAAGGAGACAACACAGACGGCCCGCCTTGGCATGACAACTTTCCCTTAGAAATTCTTTGGACAGCCGTGCCGGCAGTGATTATTTTAGGTATCGGAGTCTACAGTTTTGAGATTTACAACTCAATGGGAGGCCTCGATCCGATGGGCAATCACGACCACGGCACCATGCAAGCGCACTCTAAAATGCGGGGAAGTGCGATCGCAGCCACACTCTCAGATACACCCCAAAACGCCCCTCAAATTCCGTCTCAAAAATTCGTTGCTTTAGGCGTAGGCGCTTCCCCAGAAAATGAAAACACACAACCAGACTTAGTTGTAAATGTCATGGGTTTGCAGTACGCCTGGATTTTTAGCTATCCAGAAAGCGGCGTTAGTTCCGGCGAACTGCATATCCCAGCCAACCGCGACGTACAGCTAAATATCTCAGCTCAAGACGTGCTGCACGCATTTTGGCTGCCGGAATTTCGCCTCAAACAAGATGCAATTCCCGGGCGGCCGAGCGAACTGAGATTTACAGCAACTAAAACCGGCGAATACCGGGTTGTTTGTGCTGAATTGTGCGGCGCTTATCACGGAGCGATGAAAGCTTTAGCAGTCGTTCACACGCCCGAAGAATTCGACAGTTGGCTGCAAAGCCAGCAAGTTGCTAGCAGTCAAAACTTAGAGCAAGCAGTTGCAGCCAATCCAGGGGAATTGTCAGACGGTGAATTTTTGGCTCCCTACGTCAGGGAAATAAAAATTAATTCCGAAACCCTAGAACAACTTCACCCAACTCATCACTAAAAATAGTCATTAGTTTCTGGCACTGGGTCTTCGATCCCGAGCCAATAACTAATGACTAATAACTAATGACTAATAACTATGACACAAGCACAGTTCCAAGAAAGTGCCAACACTGAGGCTCGCGGAACAGCGCCCGCCGATAGACATTGGCGCGACTACTTCACTTTTAATACCGACCACAAAGTCATCGGTATTCAATACCTAGTCACAACATTTATTTTCTATCTAATCGGCGGCGTGATGGCAACTTTGGTGCGAACAGAACTCGCCACCCCCGACGCCGATTTTGTCACCCCCGAACTCTACAACAGTTTATTTACTGTTCACGCCACGGTGATGATCTTCCTGTGGATCGTACCCGCCGGAGCCGGATTTGCTAACTTTTTGATCCCCTTAATGATTGGGGCAAAAGACATGGCATTTCCCAGGCTGAATGCCGTTGCCTTTTGGCTAATTCCCGTAGGCGGCGTGTTGCTGTTGAGCAGTTTTTTGGTAGGAGCTCCACAGGCGGGTTGGACTTCTTATCCGCCTTTGAGCTTAGTTACTGCTCAAGCGGGCGAAGAAATTTGGATTCTCAGCGTTTTGATTCTGGGAACTTCTTCGATTTTGGGGGCGCTGAATTTTGCCGTTACCATCTTTACCATGCGGGTTCCCAGCATGGGTCTCAATGAAATGCCTTTGTTTTGCTGGGCGATGATTGCGACTTCAGCGCTGAGTTTGATTGCTACTCCAGTGTTAGCCGCAGCTTTGATTTTGCTGTCCTTTGACTTGTTAGCAGGGACGGCATTTTTTAACCCGACCGGTAACGGCGATCCCATCGTCTACCAGCATTTATTCTGGTTTTATTCGCACCCCGCAGTTTACATTATGATTCTGCCCTTTTTCGGGGTGATTTCAGAAGTTTTGCCGGTGCATTCGCGCAAGCCAATTTTTGGTTATTTGGCGATCGCATATTCCAGTCTCGCGATCAGCTTTTTGGGCTTGATCGTGTGGGCTCACCATATGTTTACCAGCGGCACCCCCGGCTGGCTGCGGATGTTTTTTATGATCACGACTATGATCATCGCCGTACCAACTGGGATTAAAATATTTAGCTGGTTGGCAACTATTTGGGGAGGCAAACTCCGGCTTGTCAGCGCCATGCTATTTGGGATGGGTTTTATCTCAACATTTGTCCTCGGCGGCATCACCGGGATCATGGTAGCTTCCGTACCTTTCGACATTCACGTTCACGACACTTATTTTGTCGTCGCTCACCTACACTACGTGCTGTTTGGCGGCTCAGTGTTTGGCATTTACGCTGCTTTTTACCACTGGTTCCCCAAAATGACGGGGCGGATGATTAATGAATTTTGGGGTAGAGTTCACTTTGTTTTAACCTATGTTGGCTTTACTGTAACTTTCCTGCCGATGCACGCTTTGGGGATGCAAGGAATGCCCCGGCGGGTGGCAATGTACGACCCGAAATTTACCACAATTAATGTCATTTGTACTGTCGGTTCTTATATGCTGGCAGTGTCTACAATCCCGTTTATCATTAATGTGATTTGGAGCTGGATGTACGGCCCGAAAGCAGGTGACAATCCTTGGCAAGCTTTGAGTTTGGAATGGATGACGACTTCGCCGCCCCCGATCGAAAATTTTGAAGGAGTGCCGGTATTGGCAACAGGGCCTTACGATTACGGCATGGAAAAAATTCAGAATACAGGGGAACGTCTCAGGCTCAAGTTGAGGGAAAATGCCACCCGCAACGCCCAGAAACAGGGTATTCCTATTGCGGAGGCTCAAGCTTCAACTTTCTTTGGCGGTACTGCCACTTTGGTCGCTCCTGAATCAGACATAGATGTTGATTCTCCTGCTGATGAAAGTCAAGATGGCGAGTAGTTATTAGTCATCAGTCATCAGTCATTGGGCATTGTTGACTGTTGACTGTTGACTGTTGACTGTTGACTAATGACTGATGACTAATGCGAACTGCCCGCTGCCAACTGACAACTGACAACTGACAACTGACTTCTTCATTACCAATTTCTTATGCAAATTCCAGCGATCGATCCGGCAAAAACAGCCCTTAACTACCACCACGAGGCAGAGGTAGAAGCACACGGTGTCGAGCACCCAGACCACCGAATGTTAGGTGTAATTGTCTTCCTGTGCGCTGAAGGCATGATATTTTTCGGTATGTTTGCGGCGTATTTGATTTATCGGGCGATGGCCCCCGTGTGGCCTCCTGAAGGTACGCCGGCGCGTGAGTTATTGCTGCCGGGAATTAATACGATAATTTTGATTGCTAGCAGTTTTGTGATTCACAATGCGGATACTGCAATCAAAAAAAATGATGCGGCGGGAATGCGCAATTGGCTGCTCGTAACTATTGCTATGGGTGCAGTTTTCTTGGGCGGTCAGGTTTACGAATACGCTCATTTAGAGTTTGGCTTGACGACGAATTTGTATGCCAGTTGCTTTTACGTTTTGACTGCTTTTCACGGCTTGCACGTTACGTTGGGAGTGCTGCTGATGGTGGCAGTGGTGTGGCGCTCCCGCACCCAAGGTCACTATTCTAGCGAGCACCACTTCGGAATCGAAGCGACTGAGATTTACTGGCACTTTGTGGATGTTATTTGGATTGTTTTGTTTTTGCTGCTTTATATTTTGTGACGCCTAGGTTCTGCTTGGATGCCCCCTTTTTTAGGGGGTTTTTTTTGTCCAGAACTAGGCTCGACCTTCATTCACATGAATTAAAGCCGATCGCGCTAAACTAAAAGTAGCAATTCTCCTATCCAGCAGCATTGAGAAAATTATGCAGTGCGAATTGTGCGATCGACAAATGGAAGCATTAACCGCCCATCACCTCATCCCCAAACAAAACACCAAGCGGAAAAACGAAGATCCCAGCCCGACAATCGACATTTGCTCCGCTTGTCACCGCCAGATTCACTCTCTATTTGACAACAAACACCTCGCCCAAGAGCTCAATACCCTGGAAAAGCTCAAAAATGACCCTGAACTCCATAAATTTGTCTCTTGGATTAAGAAACAAAAAACCGACAAACGTATTCAAGTACGTAGCAAAAAAGCTTGATCGCAGGGTCCGCACTCAGGTATATAGTCCTGGACGCACTTGCTGGGTGAAACCCGGTTTCTTCATAAATTTTTCCTTTCCCAACCCCAGGTTTTACAGCCGAAGTCACCGAAATTCTCCGCCGGTTGTTGGCGGAAGAAATTTCTTAAACGCGGGCGAGCGACTACTTAGAAAGTCGGTGAAACTTGCGGTAAAGCATCCTCTCCACCGGCTTTCCTCCCCGCAAATGTTGCTCAGTTATTGTCGCAACTTCTTCAGGGCAAACGCCATTGTACCAAACCTCTTCTGGTAGCACCAACACCATCGGCCCGTTGCCGCACTGTCCCAAACAACTGCTAGCAACAACTTCAACTTCGGAGGGCGACAATTGCCGAAAAGCTGCCAGTACCTTTGCTGCATTTTGCTTGCGACAAGTGCGGTTTTGACAAACAAGAACTTGCTGAGAAGATTCTTTGATTTTCATGTTTTTTTACTTGACAGTCTGCTACATATATGGTATTTTTTTATCATGGGAATAGGTGCGCGCATATATGCCCAGATATATGCCCAGATTTTTTTTTTATATAAGCCCCGATTTTAAGGTGCGCCGCAGCACACCTGACGGTTAATCTGGTGACAAACCTTTGGAAGCCAACCATTGTCGATCGAACAAACGCGACTGATACCGAGCCCCGCCGTCGCAGAGTACCGTAACAATCGTATGTCCAGGCCCCATTTGCTTCGCCAAAGCCACCGCCGCCCCCACATTAATCCCCACAGAACCGCCCATAAACAGCCCTTCTTTCCTCAGCAGTTGGTAAATCACCCGCACAGCTTCAGTATCGTCAATTTGAATGGCATCGTCTACCGGGGCATTCTCCATATTTGCAGTGACGCGACTGGTGCCAATTCCCTCAGTAATCGAACTGCCTTCAGTCTTAATTTCCCCAGTTTTGAAATAACTGTAAAGCCCGCTGCCCATCGGGTCTGCCAAGACAATTCTCACAGCAGGATTTTTTTCTTTCAAAAACATTCCTACGCCAGCAAAAGTGCCGCCGGTACCCGTAGCTGTTACCCAAGCATCAATTTTCCCGTTTGTTTGTTCCCAAATTTCCGGGCCAGTTGTCTCGTAATGAGCTCGGCGATTGGCTAAATTGTCAAACTGATTTGCCCAGACTGCATTCTCCATTTCCTGCGCCAATCTTCCCGACAATTTGACATAATTATTCGGGTCTTTGTAAGGAACAGCGGGAACAGTCCGAACTTCAGCGCCCAAGGTTTTCAAAGCATCGATTTTTTCTTGAGATTGGTTATCGGGAATCACAATCAAACATTTGTAACCTTTAGCGTTGCAAATGTGGGCTAAACCGATGCCAGTATTGCCGGCAGTGCCTTCAACAACAGTGCCGCCCGGTTTCAACAAGCCTTTTTCTTCTGCATCTTTGATGATGTAAAGAGCGGCCCTATCTTTAACGGAACCGCCGGGATTGAGAAACTCTGCTTTGCCGAGAATTTCGCAGCCAGTTTCTTCGCTGAAGCTGTTTAAGCGAATTAGTGGGGTGTTGCCGATTGTGCCTACAAAGCCGTTTTTAATATCCATATTTTTTTCGTGTTGGCATCCTATTATTAATTTTTACAATAAGTTGATATTTATTGCTAGCAGTTCTACCAAATCTTGCTCATATTGAGTACGAAGCCGGGCAAAACGGGGTCGCCGCTGACTGTCGCGGGATTCTCCAAACATTCTTCTGGCAAACCAGGACGGTAAATATAAACTCTGCGATTTTTGCGGTCAATCAACCAGCCTAACTGCACTCCTGGTTCTCTCATATATTCTTGCATTTTTTCTTGCAAGGGCTTGAGATTGTCAGAAGCTGACCTCAGTTCTACTACAAAATCCGGGCAAATAGGTGGGAATTTATCTTGCTGTTCTGGTGACAAAGCATTCCACCGTTCCAATTTAATCCACGAGGCATCTGGAGACTTGTCACCCATTGAAAGCTTAAATCCCGTACAGGAGTCAAAACACATACCGGTTCCATCTTGCCCGGCCCAAATATACAACTCTCCAAAGACGCTACCGCTGCGATTTCCTGTTGTTCCACCAGTAGGGGGCATAATTAGCAATTCTCCCGATTTGTTGCGTTCTATGCGTAACTCACTATTGATTTGACAGAACTCGAAAAACTCGTCATCTGTCATTTGCAATTTGGGCGGTATTCGCAACAGAATTTTTGATGTCAACATAATTGATTTCCTCGATCGTTGCTCCTATACTAAGCTTACCAAATATTGCTCATATTGAGTACGAATCCGGGCAAAACAGGGTCGCCGCTGACTGTCGCGGGATTCTCCAAACATTCCTCTGGCAAACCGGGACGATAGATGTAAACTCTGCGATTTTTGCGGTCTATAAGCCAGCCTAACTGCACTCCTGGTTCTCTCATATATTCTTGCATTTTTTCTTGCAATGGCTTGAGATTGTCAGAAGCCGACCTGAGTTCTACTACAAAATCAGGGCAAATCGGGGCAAACTTTTGCTTTTGTTCTGGTGACAAAGCATTCCACCGTTCCAGTTTAATCCACGAGGCATCTGGAGACTTGTCACCCATTGAAAGCTTAAATCCCGTACTGGAGTCAAAACATATACCGGTTCCATCTTGTCGGGCCCAAATATACAACTCTCCAAAGACGCTACCGCTGCGATTTCCCGTCTCCGAACCAGTAGGGGGCATAATTAGCAATTCTCCCGATTTGTTGCGTTCTATGCGTAACTCACTATTGATTTGACAGAACTCGAAAAACTCGTCGTCTGTCATTTGCAATTTGGGCGGTATTCGCAACACAATTGTTGATGACAGCATTTTGCCTTTCCTCCACTCTAAATTGTTCAGACAAGATTGCACAATTTCTTTGTTTTTCGTGAGGACTTGAGTCCTAAAAAATCAGGATTAAGGACTCAAGTCCTAACTATAAGCTGGTGTGGGATCAATTCCGGTTGTATCGGAATGATTAAACCGCAGAGGGCACAGAGGACACAGAGAAAGAGAAGAGAGAGATAATAATTCCGATGTCAGGGGATTTGATATGACGCGCGAATTATAGAGGTAAGGTGCTCCGCGGGCACCCTACATAATTAGTTCTGCTTCCAGGAATGTTAAACCTATTTATTCGGCTGAGGAGTCATCCGCAAATAAGGCTTAATCGGCGTGTAGCCTTTAGGAAATTTCTCTGCCAACTCTGCGGGGTCGGTAATTGAAGGTACGATTACGCAATCGTCGCCGTCTTTCCAATCAACCGGAGTTGCAACGCTGTATTTGTCCGTAAGTTGCAAGGAATCAATTACTCGCAAAATCTCATTGAAATTCCGACCAGTACTCGCCGGATAAGTAATGCTCAAACGCAATTTCTTTTGCGGGTCAATTACAAAAACTGTGCGGATTGTTAAGTTGTTCAGCGAGTTGGGATGGATCATGTCGTAAATGTCGGAGACTTTACGATCGCCATCTGCTAAAATCGGATAATTGAGGGTGACATTTTGAGTTTCCTCAATATCTTTAATCCAGCCCATGTGAGAATCCACATCATCGACGCTGAGGGCAATGGTTTTGACACCCCGCTTTTCAAATTCAGACTTGAGACGGGCCACTGCACCGAGTTCTGTGGTGCACACTGGAGTGTAGTCTTTCGGGTGGGAAAACAACACGACCCAGCTATCGCCGGCCCATTCGTAGAAATTGATTTCCCCTTCAGACGAAGCTTGGGTAAAGTTCGGAACTGTATCGCCTAATCGCAGAGTCATAAAAAAAGTTCGGTAAGTGGGAAACTCAGAGACTTTAGTCCTGAGAGGAAAACGACCAGGCGATTTCAATCGCCTTGAATCCCCTTTCGGGGTTCCAGAGGTATGGTTGCCTCTGGGGTGAGGTATGGCTGCCTCAATCTCCCTTTCGGGGTAATGTTCGCTTTGTGCCTTTGTTATAAAGGCTTGTCACGTTTACAGCACTGTTTTACGGACTTTAAAACTGTTTAACTGTAAACAACAGAGCCCAAAACTAGCGTCGCATTCACCGGTGTTATGACCTAAATAACGCAGTCAGCTAAGACTTAGGCCTGTCAGTACAGCTTGCTCGAGCTCTCTTACAAGCTCAATGGCTTTAGCCCGCTCGTTACTGACAACGGATTTCCTCTAATTTTATTTAAGGACTGTTCCTTATCATGCCATAATTCCCCGGTTTCTCGATCGAGCTGTAAAGGATTCTAAACTTTTGGGTCGATCGAGCGCCAGTTCCACTACTGTAAGGTATGTATGGCTTCTAACGCTGAATTTTCTTGCTATGCTTTACTTTTTGCTTAAGGCAATACAGCCTGTTTTAGTGCCCCTGTGTTTTGTCTCCGCCTGGGGTTTAGTTTTTTTAATCTTTGCGACTATCGGGCGTACTGTCTCCGACTCCATGCGCCGAGCTCAGCGGATGCACCAAATCCCTTGTGCTAACTGCGTATTTTTCACGGGCGACTACCACCTCAAGTGTCCCGTTCAACCTACTATAGCTTTATCTGAAGATGCGATCGACTGTCCTGATTATCGATCGCATTCGGGAATTTACGGTTAAAACATCCAGCCGCCGCTTTACATATTTCTTAACATCTCTGGCTCTTTCAATTAAACTTAAGTTGTGGTAAAGAGATTTTTAGGAGTCTGGAAAGAATGCTAATTCAAAAGCTAAATGCCTGCGACGAGTTTATTGCTGGCGACGGTACTCAACTGCGAGAATTGCTGCATCCAGACAAACAAGCTGTAGATTTGCGTTACAGTTTAGCCCACGCCACTTTGCCCGCGGGACAAACTTCTGTGCTGCACTCCCTGACAACTTCTGAAGTTTACTACATCCTCAGCGGCGTTGGAGAAATGCACATCGATGACGAAAATCAATTCGTGGAAGCTGGAGATGCAGTTTACATTCCCCCAAACGCCATGCAGTTTATTTACAACTGCGGCACAGAGCCGCTAATATTTATTTGTATCGTCGATCCCGCGTGGCGAAAGGAAGACGAGACAATTTTCCAGTAATTTTCTAGGTTTTCTCCTTTTATGCTCGTTACCCAGCTTTGCCCGGTAACGCATATCTAGAGGCTCTGCCTCTACTGCAAAAAACATCACAAACCGAAAATTTCTTTTAACAACAACAGCACCCAGCCATATGTACCGAGTGACTTCCTTTTTTCTCAACTTCGATGTGGAGTTGCAATAATCCTCGGATTCAGTTGCATTGCTCCCCTCTAATTAGTTTAGGAAGTATCAGCTTTGTTGGTGGGTGCTGCTATTGGTTTTTAATGAGACAGATGTGAGATGAAACAGCGTTTTACTCCTTAGATTCTATTGTGAACTTCGCTGTGGGATCTGGATGTGGTATCTGTCAGAGAAGCTTTTTGTTCGCTTCATATTATTAATTTAGCACCTTCTTCTAGAAGCGCAAGTACCTGCAACTAAACTTTACAAAAGAAGGAAGAAGGAAGAAGGAAGAAGGAAGAGGGAAGACAATCCTCTATGGATATAGATAATTACGACTAATTATGAAGTTAAATTAAGCAGCGAGCTTTCTAGCTGCTCAGCTAAAATAGTAGAGTTCGGCTGTGCTTGCTGCTGCGAGAAACAGGCATAATGTGTGTATGAAAACAACCAGACTCATCAAACTGTGCGCCTTATCGCTGAGTATCTTTCTGCTGTGCAGCAGTGCAGCGGCTGCTTCAACGACGGCGAACCCTCAACCTGGGGAGAGTTACACTAACCAAGAGATTCTGCAACAGTTGGTGAAGGCAAAAGTCGTTTATCTGGGAGAAACCCACGATAGCGCGGAAGACCACCAAGCTCAACTAAAGATTGTCCGAGAAATGCAGCGGCAAAATCGGAAAATTGCGATCGCGATGGAAATGTTTCAGGGTCCCTTTCAAAGCGCGATCGACAACTACTTAGCCGGTAAACTGACTCAAGAGCAATTAGTCGAGCAAACAGAGTACGATCGCAGATGGCGTTTTCCCTGGGAATCTTACGCCCCTATTTTGCGGTTTGCCAAAGAAAATCAACTACCTGTCCTCGCCTTAAATACACCCTCCGAAGTAACGAGAAAAGTTCCCGTCAAGGTTTAGAAAGCCTCACAGCCGAGGAAAAAAAGCACATTCCGCCAATATCGGAAATTCGCACCGACAACGCCGCATACCGGCAACTGCTGCTAGAAGTTTACCAGGAACACCAAAAGGCAGAACAGGGAAATAGTACGGCTTTTGAAAGATTTGTGCAAGCCCAAGTTTTGTGGGACGAAACTTGGGCGGAAAAAATAGCCCAATTTGTCAAAGCAAACCCTGACTATCAAGTTGTGGTGTTGGGGGGGAAAGGACACATTATTTACGGTTACGGCATTCCCAGCCGCGTCGAGAGGCGTTTGGGAGTCGGGAATGTAAAAGTGCGATCGGTCTTATTAATTCCAGTGAAAATCCTCCTTTGTCGGCAGATAGACCCATTGCTGACTTTGTTTGGCATCACTCGGAATAGTACAATTTTACTCGAAAGCAATAATTAGGAAAAAATCAATGACAAACAGACCAAAAATTCTCGCATTTGCCGGAAGTACCCGCGAAGCATCCTATAACAAACTGCTGGTAAAAGTTGCGGCGGCTGGGGCTAGGGCGGCGGGCGCAGAAGTTACTTATGTAGATTTGCGCGATTTGCCGATGCCGCTATTTGACGAAGATTTGGAAGCAAAAGAGGGAATGCCAGAAAATGCCCGCAAATTGAAGGAATTGATGGTAGCGCATCACGGGTTTTTAATAGCTTCCCCTGAGTATAACAGTTCAATTACGCCTGTTTTGAAAAATGCGATCGATTGGGTATCGCGCCCAGCACCGGGTGAACCGGGATTAGTGGCATTTACGGGCAAAGTAGCGGTAATTATGAGTGCTTCGCCAGGCGGACTCGGCGGTTTGCGGGGATTAGTGCATTTGCGATCGATCCTGGGAAATATTAACGTATTGGTACTCCCGGATCAGAAAGCAATTCCCCAAGCTTTTGAAGCATTTAATCCTGACGGTACGATGAAAGATCCCAAACAGCAGGAGTCTGTTGAAAATCTCGGTGCTAAGTTGTCTAATGTGCTGTCGAAATTAATCGCATGAGGCAATAAATTCATTTTGCAGTAGGGACACAGCAATGTTGTGTCCTAATTCTAGCTATACATATACGTAAGTCATGTTGAAAGTGAAATTGTACAGACAAGCATCCTAGGGCGTGTTTTCCAACTACTCAACCCTACGCTATTCCTACTCTGGATTTTGCCATCCTTCATAAGCTGCTAGCAAAATATTCACGTAAGAATTGTCGGTGATTTCCTTCACGGCTTCGATGCCTCCAGATTTCAACGCGCCGATGACTCGTTCTTTGAGTGCTGGATTTTTGGCGATATTTTTCACCGCTACGTCGATTACTGCTTGGGTATCGGCGGGGATGTCGGGGGGATAGGAGCGATCGAGAATTTGCAGCAATTGTTGGGTTTCTACTGGGTTGGAACGATTGTAGTAATCCCCTTCAACATAAGTGGCTCGATCGTTGACATTAGTTTCGCGATAGTCGCCGGGACCCATTTTAATAGTTCGATTAGTCATTTTGTTATCTCCTTTATGGTTGATATTAGTAATGGAAAATGGGGATGTCTGGCTACGGGATTGTAACAGTTTTTCCATTAATTGAAGTTTTCCTTCACGCTCAAAAAGAAGGGTGCGTAGCTCTTCTGGCGACAGAGACTTCAATTCATTTAGATTATTGAAATAGCGATTGTGCAGGGAGCTTTGGTCAGCATTGGGCGCAGTTTCCGCCCGCAACAGTACTTTATCCCGGTTTTTGCCCTTTTTCTCGAACGATACCCATTCTAAGTCAGCATCGGGGTTTTCGTCTCGAAGCTTTTGGAATGCTAGGAGAACCAAGCGCAAATCTTCCGGGCGGTTGTGGTAAAGGTCGAGAGTTTGTTTGAGAGGAGTGATGAAATCACTAAAATCTCCGTCTTCAAAGGTTTTGTTCTGGTCCTTGGGTTCGCGATGGGGATCTTGATCGAGACGTTCGGAGGGTGGAAGTTGCAGAAAGGGCGGGCACTGGTTCGGCGGCAGACGCCTATAGACGTACTCGCAGCGAATTCCATCGAGTCGGGTTTCTGTTGTGATGCCCCAATCTTCAATGTAGGCTCCGGTAAGGGTGGCTCCTGTAAGATCGGTTCGATCGAGCTGTGTCTGTACGAGTTTAGCATGGCTAAGAATTGCATCTTGCAAGTTAGCGTCGCTGAGGTCGGCGAGGATGAAGCTGGCCTCAGCAAGTTTTGCGCCTTGCAAGTTGACACCGCGTAAGTTCAGCCGATCGAAATTTCCCTTTTCTCCTTCTCGGGTTGTCACCAGTTCGCGAATGTGGGGATAGTTGAGATAGGTGGTTCCAGGACGAGCGCGATCGAGTTTTTCAGCATCTTTCCAACAGGTGCGAGTGAGGGTGGCTTCGCGGAAATTGCTACTTTTGAGGGTGGCTGCGGTAAAGTTAGCATCGGTGAGGGTAGCACAGTAGAAGCGAGTTCCGCCGAGGGAACCGAAGGCGATGGCAAACTGGCGCACGATGGCAAATTTTTCGTCTTCTTTCATGGCTCGCCATGCGACGTAGAGGCTCAGGAGGATGGCGGCTCCTGATACGGCTCCTGCCACGGCAAAGGCCAAAGCTACGGCTCCTGCCACGGCTCCGGCCACGGTGACGGCGACAATGACGACGACAGTGACGGCTCCGGCTCCGGCTCTGGCTTTGGCTCCGGTGACGGCGACGGCGACGGCTCCAGCTCCGGCGAAGGTGAAGGCTCCGGCTAAAGCGAAGGCTCCGGAGACGACTCCGGTGACGGCTCCTGCGAAGGCTCCGGCTCCGCCAACAGCGACAGCGAAGGCGACGGCGACGGCGACGGCTCCAGCGACGGCTATCAAACTAACTGCCTGAACGGTAAATCCATGACAGACGATCACACCACATATAGCAATTACGACGAGGGCAAAAAAAATACTCAATACCCATTTTTCTAGTAGGCTCTCAACAGACAGGCTCGCAGCCACTACAAACACCCCGGAATATGATGCCAGAATTCCCGACAAAGCTGACATCAGCAATGCCAGCACCCACTGCACCGCCACCCAGAACCATTGCAGTCCCGCCGTGGCTCCCGCGAAGTTCGTCCCCGTCAGAGTGGCGTGGCTGAAGTTCGCTCCCCGGATATCGGCCTCGCTGAAGTCCGCTCCCGACAAATCTTTCTTGACAAACGACTGTCCCCGCAGGCTCACGCCCTTAAAATCTCGCCTGCCTTGTTTGTATTCTTGTAAAACTTGACTCGCTTTCATCCGTGTGCTGTTGTTGTGGTTTCCCCTGCCCTCTCGATATTGCGACGGCCCCGATGTATTCCATTTTTCTATATCCGGTTTTACCTCCGATCCGAAAAATAGAGTTTTTTAAGGGTTTTTGATGTTTTCTATCTTTGCGTATCTCTAACTGTATTTCCGCTCCTCACAAATCGAACAACTCATCTGGTTCATTTCCGATATATTGTGCTGTCGAAATTAATTGCATGAGGCAATAAATTCATTTGGCAGTTGGGACACAGCAATGTTGTGTCCCCATCCCAGCATCTGTTATTTTGCCGGCTGCATCAAGGGCGATCGCGCCGCAGAATTGCTACGATCCGAGTCGGTTGACTGTTATTCTCACCCGCAAATTAACATGACATTGACCGGATATCCCGACTCAGCACCTGCTAAGACGAGTAGCCGCGCTTGATAATTGCACTTAGAAAATCATCCGTCTGGTGAATCCCTGAAATTGTGCGATCGAGATTAGTTCGATCGCCAACCGCAGACTTTCCCGAGTTTCTTCCAAAGTTTTTTGTTGTACGATCGCACTGAATAGCTCTTCGACCTAGCCAATATACCACTCATCTACTTTTTCCAACACCGCAGCAAACGTATTTTCGATTGTGCCTCTACTGGAAAACGGGTAGAATTTTCTTTTATAGAGATAATAGCTCGTTGAAAAATTACCACAAATTGTACCAGCACCGCATCACCCGATCGCCCTAAAAGAAAACCACCCGATCGCATATTGCCAGAAATAGACAAGAGCAGGGATACTTTAACCATCGGTCATCGGTCGGTATATCTTGCAAACAGCACGGCAGGCGTGGGAGACTCCTCCGTCACGCCTGCCAGGCTGTTTTATTTTATAATTGCTCGATTGCCTACGGCATAGCTTCGCTAGCGCACAAATCACCCCATTTTTTTCTTCTTCCAAGCCTCGACAAACGGCAAAAACACCGACACCAACTCCTGCCGGTTCATCACCAAAGTCGGATAAGAAATCCTGCCGTAATTCTTCCCCACTTCCAGCGGAAAAATCGCCTGAGACTCCAGCGGTAGCCAAACCGCACCAGCAGCCTTCACAATTACCCAACTCCCGGCAATATCCCAAATTTTCGGCGTCGCTTCCACTCCTCCCAACACCGCACCCGAAGCCACCGTCAAAAAATTGTAACTAGCCATACCCAACATCCGAACTTTACTCGGAATATGAGGCGCCATTCCCACACTCCGCGAACACAAATTAAAAAAATGATTCCCACTCATTCGATCGGCACTCGGCCGAATTGGCTGCCCGTTTAAAAACGCACCTTGAGGCATATTGTCAAACACGCCACCCGCCAAATCAGGTGCATAAAAACCGTGAAAAGACTGATTAATTGGCGGCAAATGCACGCAGCCAAAAACCGGAGTTCCGCGATACAACAAACCCAAAGAAATACCCCAAATCGGAATTCCCCTAGCAAAATTAGTTGTTGCATCCAAAGGATCGACAACCCAACACCATTCAGTATCTGGGAAAACCTGTTCTCCTTCCTCGCTCAAAATGCCGTGACTGGGAAAAGTAGATGCGATCGCACTTCTAATTTCCGCATCAGCCCACTTATCGGATTTCGTCACCAAACTCCCGTCATCCTTCTCATCCGCTTGCACGGAACCAAAATCTTGCAACAACTGCTGTCCGACTCTCTCGACAGTAACCCGTGCAAAACTTAAAATAGAATCCCAAAAATTAGTCATTAGTTATTCGTTATTAGTTATTGGTTATGAATTATTGGAACTAACAACCGCCCCAGGATTTCCTGACAACTGACACCTGCTTTCCTGTCAACTGCCAGAGGCTTTCCTGACAAAACATCAGTCTAATTCATTTTCAAGAATAGTTGCGATCGCAGTTTTAGCATTATCCTGAAACTCCCGAACATCCACCCTACCCAACAGCCAAACAGCCAGAATCATACCCACGGCAGGCACCCCAAAAACCAACCCATAAGCCAGCATTGGCACCCCAAATAAACTTCTGCCCAGATCCAAAATAGCACCGCCGCTAACCGTCGCCACACCGCGCGCCATCGCCTGCGACAAACCCCAAGCGCCAATAAAAGTCCCAGCAGTTTCCGCAGCAGTCAAATCCAACATCAAACTCAGCGCACCCGTCGTCGTAATTCCCGAAGAAAAACCAAACAACATTAAAGCCGACTTAAACACAACTGGATTTCCTGTGAATCCCGATAAAATAATTAAACTCAAACAAGTCGCCACCGACAAACAGCCCAACCTAATCGTATTTTGCTTGCCAATTCGGGGCACAATTAAAAAACCAGTTGCGCTCAAACCGATCAGAGTACCAGTACCATAAATAGCATTCAACCGAGTAGTTTCCGAAATCGGCATCTTAAAAATTTCCCCGCCGTAAGGTTCCAAAACCGCATCCTGCATAAACAAGCAAATTGTCATAACCAGCAGGAAAGTAAAAAACAAACCGGTTTGGCGGCTAGCAGTCAAAATCCGCAGCGCACTTCCCAGAGTAATTTTATCTTCTCGGTTCACTGCGCTCGATCGCACCCCGTACCGCGAATATTTTTTCTCAACCCCAAAAGTTGCAATTCCCACCAACAGCAAAACAAGCGCCGGCACCTTCACAAACAAACCGTTAATCGAAGCCTGCAAAACTTCCCGCGGCACATCCCCATCAATTTGCTTGAGCAAACCGCTGCTAATAATTGCCCCAATAATAATACCAACCATCAGCATCGACCACACCACACCCACCAACTTCGATCGGTCCTCCTCATCAGAAACATCCACCAACAAAGCAGCAAAAGGAGTCGAACTCGAACAAATAGCAATACCGTAAAGCGCAAAAATCAAACCCAACAAACCCACCCAACCGTAAGTAGCAGTCGTCCACCCCACAGCCTCCAAACTGCTGCCCAAGCGCCACATCACCTGCACCGCCAAAAAAGCAGAAATCACAAACAGAACCCCCCCCATCCACACATAACCTGTGCGGTGATGGCCAAACAAAGGTCTAGCATCAGACATTTGCCCGAACCACACCCTAGCCGGCGCCACAAACTGGTGCATAGCCAGGGTACCAGCCACCACAGTAGCCGGAATCGCCAACTCCTTAATCATGACGCGGTTGAGAACCCCCAGGGTCAAAATCGACATCATGCCCAATCCCATCTGAAACAAACCCAACCGGAACATAGTCAGCAGGGTAACTCTCTTTTGGGCAGGAGTCGCCGAATCTGTTAATCTTGAATCTGGCAAACGGTCGATCGACATAACTATTCAAATAAACACAGCATTTGAATTTATAGTAACTGAGATATAGCAACCCGCCGCCTTTCCTCCCCCGGCTAGAAGCTCGATCGCGATTATTCGTATAAATTCATATAAAAATAAAGAGAATCAATAACCGTGGATTTACCAACCGTGACAACCATTACCCTAGGACAAAATGGCCCAGCCGTCATTCCCCTGTGCGTCGGAACTTGGGCTTGGGGCGACAAACTATTTTGGAACTACGGCAGCAACTACGGCGCCGCTGAAGTCGAAGCAGCATTCAAAACATCCCTAGACAGCGGAGTCAACTTTTTCGACACAGCCGAAGTCTACGGTAACGGCTTGTCAGAAGAATTACTGGGGCAGTTTCTCAAAAAAACCAGCCAACCCGTGCAAATAGCCACCAAATTCGGCCCCCTACCTTGGCGGATTACAGGAAAATCAGTTTCCGACGCTTTGAGTGCCAGCTTAAAACGCTTGCAAGTAGAACAAATAGCCCTATACCAAGTGCACTGGCCCTTCACTTTTTTACTCCGTCAAGAAACCCTGATGAACGCCTTAGCCGATGAAGTAAAAAAAGGCAGAATTCAAGCAGTAGGAGTCAGCAACTATTCAGCAGAACAGATGCGCGAAGCCCACAAAATACTAGCAGCCAGAGGCGTTCCCCTAGCAACAAATCAAGTCCGGTACTCCTTGCTGTCGCGGCAAGTAGAAAAACAAGGAATTGTGAGTGCAGCCCGCGAATTGGGAGTCACAATTTTAGCTTACAGCCCCTTAGCCCAAGGATTGCTAACCGGCAAATATACAGCCCAAGAACAACCTACAGGAGCCCGCAAACTGGACTCCCGCTTCAGCAAAAGCGGCCTCGAAAAAATCGAATTAGTCATGTCCACCCTGCGGAAAATGGGCAAAAAGCGATCTCGCACGCCCGCCCAAGTAGCCCTCAACTGGCTAATCGCCCAAAACAAAGTAATCCCAATTCCCGGCGCCAAAACCGCAAAACAAGCCCAAGAAAACGCAGGCGCATTAGGCTGGACTTTAAGCCAAGATGAAGTCAACCAACTAGAACTAATGACTCGTCCCTGGCTAGAATAAATTTGTTAATTGTTGACTGTTGACTGTTGACTGTTGGCTGTTGGCTGTTGGCTGTTCGCCGTAGGTTGGGTTTTACTTCACTCTACCCCACCTACAGTTAACTTTCTTCTCCTCTCTTCCTTCTTCCTTCTTCCTTCTTCCTTCTTCCTTCTTCCTTCTTCCTTCTTCCTTCTTCCTTCTTCCTTCTTCC
>NZ_JAUBVJ010000021.1:0-11736 GCF_036702785.1 Microcoleus sp. AR_TQ3_B6
CCTCAGGTAGGGGCCGGTGAGCCAACAATATCTGCCAACAATCTCCAATCTCAAAAACCCGCCCGGCCGGGATATTATGGTCCATCGCTCGGACATGATACGATCTCAGATCCCATGGATTTCTCTTTACCAGAAACAGCCTGGGAACAACGAAAAACCAATAAAAATGGGTAACTTGCAGCTTATGCTAATAGCGCAGCATTTGTGGGAATTAATTTTATTTCTGATTATTGTATTCGGCCCGATTCCCTTAAGCTTGTCTCTTGCCTTCGAGAATCAGAACGAAAACAAGAACTATTCATTTCCCCATTTTCTCCTCGTACTCCTGACGGGATGGAGCATTGCACAAGTTGGTATCGGCTTGATTTTAGGAAGTGCCGAGCGACTAAATATTTCAGCAGTCATTATAGCAGAAATTCTGATTTGTGCGATCGGCTTAATCCTGAGTTATGCCAAAAACCACACAGCTTTTACCTTCTCGCAGTGGCCGATTCCCCCAATCAAGCAACCTCTGGGCCAATCCGAATATCTAATTATTGCTGCCGCTGCTTTTGCAGGATTTGTGCTCTGGGAAACTATAGCAACCAAACCCACAACCAATTATGACTCATTGTGGTTTCACCTGCCTGCGATCGCCCGATGGTATCAAACCCATTCATTTACATTATTAGATGCCGCCGGAAATTGGATTTTCGATCACGAGCAAGCACGAGTATATCCCTACAATTGGCACGTTTTGTCTGCTTTGTGTTTGCTCCCCTTCGGAGAAGATTTTCTCACAGCTTTTCCCATGCTAATAGCGTGGGTACTTGAGGGAATTGCCGTTTATCTATTGAGCGCAAAATTTGGAGCTACCCGAATTCACGGTATGGCAGCAGCATCTTTAGTCTTGACAGTACCGATGATGCTCAACCAAGTTAACACCATTCACCCCGACTTACCGCTAGCTGCAATATTTACAGTGGGTTTGTATCTAGGTTTATCCTATCATACCAGCCGCTCGCAATCCGAACTCTCCCTATTTTTGGCAGTCGTAGGAATGCTATTCGGAATAAAAATCACCGGGATAGTCTATGGGGCTTCACTTTTAGGAGGATTAGCAATACTAGAAATTAAAAGATTCGTCCTTAATAAAAAATCTACACCAGCTAATTTTATAATTCGCCACTTTATCAAACCAGTCTTGCTGTGCGGCCTAGCTGGTTGCTTGTTTTTAGGAGGTTTTTGGTATGCGAGAAACTTGCTGCACATCAATTATCCTGTCGCCGATGCCAGGGATATTAAAGTTCCCTTACAGCCTGTTCCCTTACCGTCTCCCGTACCTGCGCCAACACCTCCCGTACAGCAGCCAACACCTATCCTACCTGCGCCGCCCGCTTCGCCGTCTTTCAATGCTTGGCAAAGCACTTTAGTCGCTCAATTTAATCCCAGCAATATTTCCCACTGGCAAACTCTCGGCTTGCAAATCATCATTAGGTTGCAACTGCCATTTATGGCGATCGCACTTCAGCTATTGGCAGCACCTCTGGCTTTGAGCAAAGGTAAAACCCGAATAATTAATCAAAATAATATTATTTTAATTGTACTTCTCGCCAGCACAGGAATTCTGTATCTAATTACACCTTACACGTCCGGTACTGCGGGAGAGTCGATCGGTCAACTCAGCCCTTTACTCGGTTTTAATCTCAGATACGGCTTTCCCTTTTTAAGCTTGCTGGGCATAGCAGCGGCAGCTACAGCAACTCAGCTCAAAACTAGAAATCAAGTTGTTGTCCCTGTTGTTTTAGTTAGCAGTATTTCGGGCATTATTAGCAGCACAATTTTTGACATTATTAAAAATTCTTCTTTTACCGGAAAGAGTATTGTTTGGGGAAGCGGATTGATTGACACGTTTAAATCTAATTTCGGGGAAGCTATGAATATTCTGAGCAAAATATTAAGTCCCAGTTTTCGATATTTAGCAATATATTCGTTGGTTTATATTGGATGGCTGCTGATGGGTTGGATTATATTTAAGAACCGTCCCAGTTTAATCCGGTTAAAAAATTTACTAACCAGCCTGAAAAAATCGAGTTACATAATAATAATTTGTATCTGTATAGCATTGATGGTAAATGCTAGTTTGGTGGCGAGGGAAAAGCGGGATATGGCTCGCACAGAACTCTATCGCGGCATTTACGAGTATCTTGATAAAAATACAGTACCAGATGAAAAAATAGGCTTCTTGTTAAGTCCCCGCAACTACCTGTTTTACGGGAAAAATTTGAACAGACAAGTTTTATATGTGCCGTTTAGAGGCGATCGACTTTCGGCATGGATTGACAACCTCCGGCAAAATAAAATTAGCACAGTGGGATTCGGGCCCGTCCCTGAGACAAACGCAGCTACCAGAAAAGCTCTCTCTTGGCTGACAAGTGCCGAGGGTCCGCTGCAACGAGTTTTCGGAAAAGATTTTAATAGTGAGCCGGTGTTGTATCGCTTGAAAAATTAAAATATATCAGTTATAATTATGACTTACGAACGGGTGTTCAGAAACCGGGTTTCTCAACCCAAATACTTGTTTAAGTTGTTCGGCATTTAAATTGCATATTTCGATCCCATATCAAAACTCGTCAAATCCTCGGACCCTCTCGGACTCTCCCCGAATCCCCCTCTAATACCATAAACAATCTAGGTGCATAACAGCTTATAACCCTCAATATCGGTTAAAAAACCCGGTTTCTTTGTGGGCGAGTGCGTAAGCCATAATCATGAACCAAGCTAAAACTCTATTTTCAATTATTGTTCCGACTTACAATCGCCCCGATAAATTAGCGGCGTGTCTCCAGTCTTTTGTGGAACTGGAATATCCGCGCGATAAATTTCAAGTCATTGTCGTCAACGACAGCACCGAAATATCTCTAGAAACTACAATTTCCCCTTTTCTTCATCAGCTAAATCTGACACTTCTAACACAACCCAACTCCGGTCCCGCAACGGCGCGAAATACTGGAGCTTTTGCCGCCAAAGGCAAATTTTTAGTGTTTACAGACGATGATTGTACTGTGGCGACAGATTGGCTGCAAAATCTGGAAAATCGATTTGTGGAAACACCAGACTGCTTAATCGGAGGTCGAACTGTAAACGCGCTGCCTGATAACATCTATTCTACTGCCAGCCAGCAACTGATCGATTACCTTTACAGTTACTATAATGCTATTGGCGATCGCGCGGAATTTTTCACTTCTAACAATTTTGCCTTGGACGCTGAAACTTTCCAAAAAATCGGCGGCTTTGACACGAGTTTTTCTCTAGCGGCTGGAGAAGACCGGGAATTTTGCTTTCGCTGGCTCAATTCCGGCTACGGCGCGGTCTACGCTCCAGAAGTTACAGTCTATCACTCCCACGCACTAACTCTACGCAAATTTTGGCAACAGCAATTTAATTATGGTAGAGGTGCTTTTTTGTTTCAGCAAATTATCTCGAAACGTGCGGCTAATCGGAAACTACAACATCCGTCATTTTATCTGAATTTGCTAACTTATCCATTGTTCCATACACCGGGAATTCAAAAGCTATTAATTGCAGCTTTGTTTTTAGTTTCTCAGGTGGGAATTGCTGCGGGGTTGTTTTGGGAGAAAAACAATTTTGTTGAGGAATAGAGTTTAATTTTTGAACCGCAGAGAACGCAGAGGACGCAGAGAGAGAGAAGTAAGAGTTAGTAGGTGCGTCAGATTTGAGCCGTCAATTATTGATAGAATAATTCGCTGACGGGGCACCCTACAACTACAACTCACAGCCAACAGTCAACGATCGCGGACGGTGCAACCGGAATCGATATCAAATATGAGCAAGGTGCGCCTGCTGCACTTTTCGATTAAATAAATCCGTGTTCTGCTAAGAATTCTGGTGTAATTGTTCCCAAACTGTTGATTGCGGGGGTTTCTTCCCAAGGTTCGGGATGCGATTTTGAGCCGCTTCTCAGAAATTTGGCGACATATTTGCCGAGAATATCTGCTTCTAAATTGACTAAACTTCCTGGTTGCAAATAGCTGAGGTTTGTCTCGGAAAAACTGTGGGGAATTACGGCAATTTCAAACCAATTACCGTCAGCATCACAATCTGCCACGGTTAAGCTGATGCCGTTGACGGCGATGCTGCCCTTGGAAACAATGTAAGGCGCGATTTGGCGGTGCCATCCCGAATTGGCGGATGGTGGGGCAGTAAACCGCATCTCCCAAGCGTTGGCGGTTTGGGTTGATGTCGCTAAAGTGCCGATCGCATCTACGTGCCCCGTTACGAAATGTCCCCCCAATTTGCTACCGGCCCGCAGGGAGGTTTCTAAGTTGACCCAAGCATCGGGGAATCCTCCCAAAGTAGTGCGGCGGAGGGTTTCTGGGGAAGCGACGGCGACAAAACCGGCAGGCAGAACTTCCACAACCGTCAAACAGACTCCATCCACCGCTACGCTGTCCCCAATGGCTAAATCTTGTAAAATTAGGTAGGAGTGGCTGGAGGTGCAGGAAATTTGGAAATAATCGTTGCCTAGCGACTTCAGCTTTCCGAGAGATTGAATTAGTCCTGTAAACATAAGTATTTTTCCGTAGTCGATCGCTTATTTACATCAAACCACACGCACAAACCAGACGCAGGAGCTTTTGCCGTCCCCCTCGGACCTCCCTGAGTCCATCTCAAATCTCAAATCTCTAATCTCCAATCGACAGTCCACGATTCGTTGCAGATTCAGGCGAAGATCGAGTCATACTGGATTTAGGTCATATTTATGTCCAAGCTCTCTACTGCCTTACAGTTTCTTAATTCTATGAGGCCGATCGAATGATTGAAATGAAAGTCGCTGGAATTGCCTTAGATGCAGCCACGCGCAGTCCTATTGTCTTATTGAGAGACGCTACTGAGCGACGGGCTTTGCCTATTTATATCGGTCAGGAGCAGGCAAAGGCTATTATTAGTTCTCTGGAAGGTCACAAGCCTCCTAGACCTTTAACTCACGATTTGATGGTCAATTTTTTAGAAGCCTGGAATCTTACCTTGGAGCGCATAGTTATTCACTCGCTGCAAGATAACACGTTCTATGCCGTGCTGATCGTCCGTCAAGGAGAAGTTAAAAAAGAGATCGATGCCCGACCTAGCGACGCGATCGCCCTAGCCCTGCGCACGAATAGCCCCATCTGGGTGATGGAAGAAGTCGTCGCCGATGCTTCCATACCGGTCGATCGAGATGCTGATGAAGCCGAACGCCGTGCATTCCGGGAATTTATCTCAAACCTCCGTCCAGAGGATTTGATCAAGAGAAGCGGCTTTAGCCCGGGCGAAACTTCCTAAAATTTATGCGCTATCGACGGTTTGGCAAAACTAACTTGCACCTGTCCGTATTTTCCTTGGGAACCATGCGCTATTTGGCTTCTGAGGAAACTGCCTGTCAGACTGTACAACAGGCCCTGTCTCAAGGAATCAATCACCTGGAAACGGCGGCGGGTTACGGTTGCAGCGAGGAATATCTCGGTGCGGCCCTCTCGGCTGGTTTGTCTGTCCATCGATCGCGCTTCCACGTTACTACGAAAATTTGCCCAACCTTCGATGCCTCAGCAATGGAACGCGACATCGACTCATCCCTCAAACGCCTGAATTTAGACTATATCGACTGTCTGGCAATTCACGGTTTGAATACTTGGGAACATTTAGCGATTGTGCGATCGCCCACAGGCTGCATGGAAGCTGTCCGCAACGCCCTAGCTGATGGTCGCATTCGGCACGTCGGCTTTTCGACTCACGGGCCTCTGGATCTGATTTTGGCTGCAATCAATACCGATTTGTTTGAATTTGTCAATCTGCATTATTACTATTTTTTTCAGCGCAACGCCCCGGCAATTGAACTCGCCAAGCACAAAGATATGGGCGTTTTCATCATTTCCCCAGCCGATAAAGGAGGGCAACTCTACACACCCCCGGAAACTCTCGCACAATTGTGCTGGCCTTTCTCGCCTTTAGAGTTGAACTATCGGTTTTTACTCAGCGATACTAGGATTGGGACTCTGAGTGTGGGGGCTGCAAATGCGACCGAATTAGAGCAACCTCTGAAATATGCCGATCGCGACAGAACCCTCACGGCGGCCGAAATCGCTGCGTTCGATCGGCTAGAATCGGTGATTGCAGCGAGTTTGAAAACCGACAAATGCAGCCAGTGCTATGCCTGTTTGCCTTGCCCGGAAAACATCAACATTCCCGAAGTATTGCGGCTTCGCAATCTCGCCGTCGGATGCGACATGATTGACTTTGGCAAATACCGCTATGCAATGTTTGAAAATGCCGGACACTGGTTTCCTGGCAGCAAAGGCAACCGCTGCACCGATTGCGGCGAATGTTTGCCCAGGTGTCCCGAAAAGTTAGACATCCCAACTTTGCTCAAAGATACTCACCAGCGACTTGGCGGTAAAGCAGGTAGGCGGTTGTGGGATTGAAAAAAAGGTGAAGCACGGAAAAGGTCGATCGAGCGTATTACAAAAATTCATTCAATTTATCGTCAAACATGATAATCTATAGACATCTATTTGGCTTTATTCTAACTCCCGGGGCCACATAATCCCCAAGCCAGAAACCCTTATGCACCTTGTAGAAAAGTATATTATTGACAAAAACCACTCTCTTTTTAAAGAGGCAAAAAGCTTATGCTTTCTCTCGAACTATCTTTTCAACTACGCTAACTATATCATCCGTAAAAAAATATTTAAAACCGGAGAATATCTCAACTACAACGCTATCCAAAAGCAATGTCAGGTAACCCCAGACTATACAGCTTTACCCGCCAAAATCTCTCAGGAAGTATTGTGGAGATTGCATGAGAGCGGGCTAGCTTGTTTTGCAGCAAACAAAGAATACAAACAATATCCAGATAAATTTAAGTCGGCCCCCAGAATTCCCAAGTACAAATACAAAACTCTCCGGCGCAGCGAGGTCACCTATACCTCCCAAGCAGTCAGTAAATCTGCCTTGAAAAAATGTTTAATACAGCGGTCTCAAACGCAGATTTTCTTGGCAACACACCTTAAAGAAGTATGTCAAGGACGAATTGTCCCTGGGGTCTACCGCTACCCAATAAAAATTGTCTACTTCAAGCCTGTTTCCCTTGAGAGGAGGGTCACGGGAACTATTGCAGGGATTGATATAGGCTTAAACAATCTTGCCACTTTGACGGAGAATCAGCCGGGATTTAAACCATTAATTATCAACGGGAATACTCTCAAATCAATTAATGTTTACTCTCATAAAAATAAGGCGAGTCTGCAATTTAAAAGACCGCCGGAAATCAAGACATCTCATCGTTTAAGGAGGTTAACCCACAAACGCAACTGTAAGATAGATAATTACTTGCACAGCGCGAGTCGCTCCCCGATCAATCATCGGGAAGTTAACTCGATAGAGACACTGGTGATTGGCCAAAATGACGGCCGGAAAACCGGGATAAATTTGGGCAAGAAAACGAATCAAAACATGGTGTCAATACCCCATGCCAAGTTTATTAAAATGTTGACGGATAAAGCCCAATTATTCGGAATCAATGTTGTGCTAGTAACCGAAGAGTACAAATCTATGTGTTATTTTCAGGATAACGAACCTTTATGCAAACAAGATTCTTATCAAAGCAAGCGAATTAAGAGGGGACTGTTTCGGCTCCGAAACGGGACTTTGATTAATGCAGATGTGAATGGTTCGTTAAATATTATCCGAAAAGCATTCCCCAACGCTTTTGTAGAGGGGATACAGGGGATAGCAGTACCTCCGGTAAGGATTACTCCTTACAAAACGGCTTGCTAGACAGGTGCCTATATTTGTCTATAAAGCTTATAACTATCTAAGTGTTGCAATAATTAGGCTAAACTTTAGTTGAACTGAATTTACGATAAAGTCGAGCGAAAAACTACTTAGCTTGGGGACTGTCGGCTGGAGCATCCCGATTTGGCAAAAAGCGTTTTTGAGGAGTGCGAGCATCCTGCACAGCAAAGCTTATATCTCGCTTCGTAATCTTCGGCTCGCAATCCTGTGAAAGAACTCATTTGGATGCTCGCAACAAACTTTAAATAGGAGCTGACAGTAGATGTAAAAATAACTAAATAATACAATCTCATAGAACAGCGAGAATTTGATTTATTTGAGAATACCCCAGTCATTTTCTTGCTTTGTTGGGCCCGGCGAGAGGGAACCATTTTATGATGAGTGATTAACCGAACTCGATATAAAACCTAAAATGGTTCAACTGAGCGCTCACACCGAAGTCAAAAATCAAAAATCAAAAATCAAAAATCAAAAATTGATTGCCTTCAAGATTAATTGATCGCGTGTCATCAACAACGGATTCAGCATCTACTACTATGGCTCATACTCAGTTAAACGACAGCCAGAAAAATTGTCTGCAGCAAACTAAAGTTGCGACTTCCGAAAGAAGATGGAAAGCAGCTTTCAGGCCGTGCACCTACAACTTATCTATTACCAGAAAACAGCTAATCGGGTTCCTGGCTTTACAAACAATCTTGCCAGTCGGACTAACGGGAGCAGCAATTTGGCTAACATCGGTACTTGGCAGCAATCAACTGCAAAATCAAGCTAAATCAGAGCTGAGCGTTAGTGAAATTAACTATAATCTCCACCTCGATCGCGCCGCCGACCGTTTGCAAAACTCCGCTGAGGGCAAAACGATCGCCCAAACAGCCTTAGCTTACAACAGCGGCGATAAGATATCAGATTTGGAAAAACCTGTCAAGCAAATTCTGGAAAATCAAATCAAAACAGGATTGATAGACAGTGCTGCCTTAGTTGTAAAAAACGGGGAGATTGTGGCTAGCGTCAACCCCAACGATTTGGGAAAAAGTTTTAACCTGCAAAAAATAGTCGATCGAGTATTCGCTGCAAAAAAGCCCGTTACCGCCAGCGAAATCATTGCCAAATCAGAAGTTCAGGAACAATTGGGATCTAGGCCGCCCTCGGAGGGCAAGAGCCCTGTTCTCGTCCGCTATGCAGCAATTCCCATAAAAGATCTAAAAAATCAGACAGTGATTGCTGCCTTAGTGTTAGGAAAAATTATCACCCAAACCTCGGTAGTTGCTAGCAGCGAAACCCTCAATTTACAGGGCGGCGGATATCAGGCTATCTACGCACCGCTAGCTGACGGCAAATTTGTTTTGGCAAGTTCCCAAACATTTACAAAAAACCAACAGTTACCAGACTTGGTGGCAGAAAAATCGCTGCTGAAATCTGCACTCGCCGGCGGCGGCAAATTAGTCGCCGCCGACGTACAAACAGGGAGTCAAACTCATGCAGTAGCTGCCCAATCCCTGGACAATTTAGCCGGAAAACCCGCAGCAATTTTAGTGCGGGGCATCCCCAAAACCTCGATCGAAACTTGGTGGGGCAACAACTGGCTGCTGCTGGCACTGTCTGGGGCTGCCGTTGTCCCCTTCGCCTTGGCAGTTGCAGTCACCCGCCGGATTGCCAAACCCACAAACTCAGATTTATCAACAGCAGACGGGAATGGGGCATCTAACTCCACCGCCGAACCGCAGCAGCGATCCCGGAAGTTAGATATAATTTCTGATAATTTAAATTTCGGCGAATTCCCAGATTTATTCCCAAAAAAATCGAGTTTAGACGGTCAATTAGCGATAGATTTTCAATATAAAAAATTTGCCGGCGATCGGGGGATATCAAATTTCCCAATCCCGCTAACTTTCCCACCCCCAGAATTGCCCGCACACTGCGTCTCAAAGCAGCCGCGGACGGTACATACAGAACTAGAGAAAAGCGCGATCGCCTTAAATCAAGTGCAGAAAGCTTGGCAAGACTTAAATCGCCTCAACTTGGAATTGCAGCGAGAAATACTCAAACACCAAAATACTCAAAAAGCCCTGGAAAAGAGCGAAGCACTGCTGCAAGCGATTTTAGACTACTCAACAGCAATGATTTATATCAAAGATGTTGACGGAAAATACCTGCTCACCAACCGCCATTTTAACAAGTTGTTCCACTTGACAAAAGAGCAAATAATAGGCAAAACAGACGGCGATATTTTGCCCAAAGACAAAGCAGCAGTCCTGCGAGAAAATGACCTGAAAGTTCTCGAAGCCTGCTCGCCTCTAAGTATGGAAGAAGTCATCCCTCAAGACGACGGGGCGCACACTTATATTTCTCTCAAATTTCCCCTTTGCAACGAAGAAGGCACAGCTTATGCAGTCGGTACAATTTCTACAGACGTGAGCGATCGCAAACTTGCCGAACTCACCCTAGAAAAAGCCAAAGCAGAACTAGAAATAGAAGTCGAACAGCGCACCCTATTCCTCCAACAAGCCAACGAACTCTTGCAGTTTGAACTCGCTGCCAAAGTCCGCGGCGCCATCGCCGTCAGACAAATGACCGCTCAGGTAGCCCGACACGCCAGAACAGTTGACGGTATTCTCAGCGCCTCCCTCGACCTAATTTTTCTAGTAGATCGATCGGGAAGGTACACTTATGTCAGTCGCACCGCCGCTCAAGCTGCCGGCATGGACTCCAGAGATATGATTAGCAAAACCTGGCAGGAATTAGGCTGGTCGCCAGACATTATGCAGCGGGTTCACGAAGAATGCGACACCATATTTACCACAGCCGAGCCCAAGAAAGGGGAAGTAATCGTCCCCACGGCAAGCTGGGGAACCCGCGACTACGAGTACATTCTCAGCCCGCTTTGTGCCACAGACGGCAGCGTCGAAGCGGTGGTGGCGACACTGCGGGATATCACCGAACGCAAAGACGCCGAGGAAGCGTGGCAGTTGGCCAAAGAAGCCGCAGAAGTCGCCAACCGCGCCAAGAGTGCTTTTCTGGCAAACATGAGCCACGAGTTGCGCACTCCCCTGAACGCGATTATCGGCTACAGCGATATGCTGGTGGAAGATGCCGAAGAGTTAGGCAACTTAGAGGTAGTCTCGGATTTAGACAAAATTCGCACTGCTGGCAAACACTTGCTGCGGCTGATAGACGACATTCTCGACATCTCCAAAATTGAAGCTGACAAGATGGATATTTACCTCGAAAGCTTCGATGTCGGCGGCTTAATCGAGGAGGTGGCAACAACCATCAAACCGCTAATGGATAAAAACTGCAATACTTTGCAAGTATTGAGTTCTGACAATATCGGCGCTATGCACGGGGATTTGATGAAAGTGCGGCAGGTAATTTTGAATCTGCTCAGCAATGCTGCTAAATTTTCTGCTAATGGGACGATCGTACTTACTGTCGAAAGAATTACAAGTGAAGAATTAAAAAATAAATATCAACCGAGAGTTGCTCAAATGTTAATTTTGGATTCAGACTTTTTATTTTTCCGAGTGACGGACACGGGCATCGGCATGACACAAGAGCAGCAAGAGCGGCTGTTCCAACCTTTCACTCAAGCCGACAATTCAACTACTCGCAAGTACGGCGGTACTGGTTTGGGACTCACTATCAGCCAGCGTTTCTGTCAGATGATGGGTGGCGATATTGAAGTTACTAGCGAGTTAGGTTGCGGTTCTACTTTTACTGCTTTTATGCCTGCTTCATTGTTTAAGCGATCGGAATTTTAACAAGGAAAGCAGCACCAATAAGAGCAATAAGAGTTGGCGCTTGCAACCGCTCCTATACAAACAATGTCCGCCTCTGCGGACTGAAGAATAATAAAATTAACTGGTTAACTTCCAGGCTCCAGCCTGGGAACCTAAATCTAGAGGCTCT